>NJDP01000030.1 GCA_002254665.1 Desulfurococcales archaeon ex4484_58
TTCTCATTACTATAACAGAGAGAACTGTTTTAAAGGTTATTGCTGAGGCAAAGGATAAGGATGGGAGGGTGTGGTATAAGGTTAAACCTCCTCAATACCTCCAACATGTAGTATACCGGCATTATTAACTAATACATTCAAATAAGGAATCTTATCAGCAACTACACGATAAGCCTCATATACACTAGATTGATCAGAAACATCCATCTGGACGTAAAAACCATCACCACCAAGCCTCTTAATCTCCTCGAGAGTCTTCTCAGCAGCTTCTCTATTCCTAAGATAACTATACACAACATAGAAACCACTACGAACAAACCTCAAAACAACAGCCCGACCAATACCACGATCACCACCAGAAACAAACACATAACCCTCAACCATAAAACACACCCCCTTAGGAGAACAACTATAACATAAGTATTAAGAATAAGAAAATAAGTACTAATTATTTAAGTCTCTACTAGTTTTAACTTAAACGTAGAGCATGTAATGTTCTGTTTTTTCGAGTTTTCCTGTTGATGGATTCACTTTTAATCCTAGTGTTTCAAGAGTATCAACACCTATGACTGGAACTGCATTTGGAAAGGCAAGTACTCTAACTGGACCCTTCCTACCCATGATCTCTACCTCGGCAACAAATACTTTAGCTCTCACCTTTCTACCATCACCTAGTTTAAGATCTGTTTCAAAAGGTGTTTCAAACAAGTATTTCTCAGCAAGATCAAGGGGTAAAATAGTAAAACTAGCACTAGTATCAACAAGCACATTATCTAATAATAAAACATTTTTACCTCTAAAAACAGCACTAACAATAACATGACCCACACCTATACCCCCATACAAAAATACTTTAGAAACAATTATTATTAAAGTCCTAATTAGTACTCCTTAAATATTAGACTATATACTTTAAGATGCTAGATTAATATTAGCGGAGAGGAACAAATACTTCTCTATTAACTGATTTGATCAACGGCTGTATGAGAAAATATTATTTTAAAGCATTACTTTAAATATTTAGACAAAACTATTTCTATGCTTGTTCCAAGTGATTAGAATAGTGATCCTAGCGTTGTTCATTTAATTAGAGTTAACAATAAGACATGGAATTTATTGATGAAATTCCCGGTTAACACTAGATTAACCATAGATTATATTAGTACTAAGCAATCATAGATCTTTATCTTAGATAATATATTGTAGTATTTCTTATTCTCTCGTTATCGAGCTCCTTGAAGTCTTCATCAAAACTATAGAAATAAGCATAGTTATTAATAGTAGCTGTAGCTAATATCAGAGAATCTACCTCGGGTAATCTATATTCTCTTCTTAACCGAGCAGCCTCTAAACATATTTCTTGTGTAAGATGCTCGACCTTGAATATTTGTTCAATGTATTCTTTGATTTGCTTAAACCTCTCCTCGACGCCGTATTTAACGCTGAAAAAGTATAGTTCATGAATAGATATTATTGAAAATGCTTTAACTAAATGTTTACGAATAACTTTTTTCGCAATATCAATTCTATCCTTCTCAGCAAATAGAAATGCAATTAAGACATTAGTATCATAAAAACCAGCGTTAACGCTTACCCTGTTTCCTCTCACGATCAAGCTCCTCGGCGAGTTTATCTAGAGGCCTCCCTGGATTAAGCACACCCCCCAGATCGTTTAAACTAAACGCTTTCTCTATAATAATCTTATCACGTTCAAGATAAATTCTAACATAATCACCAGGTGAAATACCTAGTTTATCACATATTTCCTTAGGTAGAGTTACTTGTCTTTTCCTAGTAACTTTAACCAAACTCAAACTCCACACCAATACTACTATATTACAGTAGTACATAAAAATGTAGTGCTTATATATAGTAGTACTTAGTTATTGAGTTCTCTTAATAGTTTTTCTAGTACTTTCTTAATAAGTGATTCATAGATTTTTGTTATCTCATCTGGCTTCTTCTTAGTAATCTTGGCTATATCAACAATTGTTTTACCCTGTAGTATTCTCGATGTAAATATTATGTGTTCTAGTTGATCTAGTTCATAGGTCTTGATCTTATCTATGTAGTTCATAATAGTATCTAAGATAGAATCAATTGGTAACTCGTTATTCAATACTTTCTCTATACGTTTAAGATCATATTCTCTACTAATTTCTTCATGGTATCTCTTTGAATTCAAGTATTTCATTATAATTGATAGTTTCTCGGAGCCTAGATCACGATATAGTATATGGCTTGTAAACCATAGGTAATGATAAAACATATTAGCAGCTTTACCAATGATCCCCTCGAATTCTCTATTCAAAGGCTTTACCACTACGACATTCTTCTCTCCAGTGATACGATTATATCTTGGACTAATATATATTGGTATATAGTTGTTTTTGATCCAAAACCTAACGGTATCGAAACCAGAGAATATAGCACCTATACCATCATATCCTTTACTACGAGCTTTCTCCTCAATATACTCTAACAATCTCGAACCCACTCCCCTCCTCTGTAGAGATGGAGTTACAGCTATCCGGACAATTCTTAGGATCCTCCTATCGATCATCTCATCTAATAAAGCGTATCTAGCAAATTTATCTACAAGTCTATACCCCTTATCTACGAGCTCCCCGGGTTTAGTTGATGAGACTTCTTCGAGTCTAGTCTGTGCTACAGCTATAATATCTCCTTCTCCATCACAAACTACGTATATATCGAATAACTCAGTATCCAGTAGTAATATTAGATCATCCGGTTCATTACGGTAATGTGCTGTAACGAGCAAACCATATATTCTACGTAGAAGATCATAGTCTTGGACAAGATCACTTGAACAATAAACACGATAAGAAAGTGGTTCTATAACTTGTTTTTTCTCGAGAGGCTCAGCGTCTAGATGGAAGATACGATAAAGAATCTTCTCGAGGGGATCGCCGGGATAGTATCGAACCGGGTTTACAAGCCTATATATCTGTGTTCGATGGAAAAGCTCATTTACCATCTTCAATAGTACACGACCGCTACCCTCATATCCATGTATAGTTGTTGATGCAACTAGTTTACCTATACGATTATACCATCTACGTACACGAGCAACACCTACACCAGCTGCTTCATCTATAAATAATGGTTGTTGTACACTAGTTATTCTCCATGGCTCAACATACGCTATACTAGAACCCTTGATCGAAACTCTATATATAAAGCCCTTGGGATTACGCTCGATAAAAGGTTTTTCACCTAATGATTCAAGCCCTTTAACTAGTAATTTAAAGAAACTCTGAACACCATATAAGCTACGACTAGTTACTATGAATCTATCATGACCCCTGATCATTGTATAAGCTGCTAAAAGACCCATAACACTACTCTTACCACGCCCACGATCACCGTGTATCAGAAATAATTTATCACGACCATAGAGGAAACCAGGGTAACTACGGATAATCCGGGCTTGATCCTCGTTAACACATAGTTTCTCAAGCCTACGGATAAACTTATCACTACTACGTGGTTTTGGTTGTAGAGGCTTAACTGGTTTCTCGATACAAATACTCATGTATTCTACATGACTATCTTTAACTATAGCTACGTTACACTCATTCCTAACAACATCGAGGAAATACTTAGTAAAAGATCTATCATAATGGCTAGGCGGAATATGTAGTATATAGAAGCCTCCGCACTTTACAAACTCAAAAGATAAAGCTAGTAGGTTACCCGGCCAACCCATGGTATTCTCCAATGTAAACAATATATTATCATACTCTAAACCAAGCAATCTATGGGTTTCACGATATAACCGAGTCTCAACACAATCCAATAGACTATTCTTATCCCTAACAATACATAGACTAGGCTTTACATTAATTTCCCTAAGAAACCTAGTTAGATCCTCTAAGCCTCCTAGATAGATAACCAGTGATCTCCAGCCAATCCTAGTAGATTCTTCCAAGAAACCCCTAATATCCACAGATACACTCCACCTAACAGTAAATCCATTACCAAGATTGTAAAATATTATTGTTTCTTCTTAATAATCCCCACTACATAACTCCCGGAAAAACATTCGATCAAAACACTTATACGTATAGACGAGATCGTTCTTAGTAATCAATATTTATTAGGTTTTAGGTATTGTTCCTCGTATGTTTTAGATGGAGAATTATTAGTAGTGTTATTAATAGGATTAATGGAGATAATGGTTCGTCGAGTGGTTTTGGTACGTGTAATAGGTGTATGAGCGAGAAACCAACTACAAAATACTTAATTTAAATAACAACCAAAGCATACATATTAAATCCACCAAACCTATATACTATCCTACATTCTTCTCAATAACAAAAAACATCAAAAACAAAACTCTTTTCCAAGCTCTAAACCCCTCTCCATACCAGGAAAAATTAACAAAAATACAACATCGACTCTAACTCTTCCTCAACTTTTCAATCCTCTTTACATTGAGATGGAGCTCAGAATACTTCATCATAGCCCCCGCTAGAAACCGCTTTCAATCCTCTTTACATTGAGATACCAAACAAATAGTTCAAACAAAACAGTAGTTACCAGGAAAGCTTTCAATCCTCTTTACATTGAGATAACAATGATCACTATTGATATAGTGATTAAGAAGTATGTCGACTTTCAATCCTCTTTACATTGAGATCTTCGTGGAGAAGAGGTAGAGATCGAGTTAGATAAAATAATCTTTCAATCCTCTTTACATTGAGATAAGTCTAATATCTATCTTCTGGGGTATGTATAATATATATTATACTTTCAATCCTCTTTACATTGAGATACAATATATCTACCAGCGTAGCTACAACGTCAAAGTATTTGTCTTTCAATCCTCTTTACATTGAGATTATTCACCAAGTTTTACAGAAACCGCTGAGAAAATGAAAAACTTTCAATCCTCTTTACATTGAGATCTAAATCTTTATCTTCTATTTCTTTAATATCGCCTATTAATCTTTCAATCCTCTTTACATTGAGATATCAATGTTCTCTTTTACATACCATGAAATACCAAATCTTTCAATCCTCTTTACATTGAGATCTAGTCATGGTAAAATGATAGAAATAATAGTGTATGTAAAGTACTTTCAATCCTCTTTACATTGAGATTGATGTAATGACCGTTCGAATAGAGAAGTACAGTGTAAAAGCTTTCAATCCTCTTTACATTGAGATCATTAGAATGCTAGCATATCAACTCAAAGAAGAAGGTAGCTTTCAATCCTCTTTACATTGAGATGTTCGGTGGATCGGTAAACAATATGTCGTGTTCATATTTTCCTTTCAATCCTCTTTACATTGAGATACTCTTTGTAAGTATGGAGGACAAACAGATAAGTGTATAGGCTTTCAATCCTCTTTACATTGAGATTGTACCTGTATTACCCTAAACCTGTTTCATGGTTAGATCCAACTTTCAATCCTCTTTACATTGAGATGTTAGCTTCTTCAAGCGATACTTGTAATCCGGTGGTAATATCCTTTCAATCCTCTTTACATTGAGATCCATATTAAATGAAATAAAGAGCAGAGTTAAAGAAATAACTTTCAATCCTCTTTACATTGAGATATTGGTTCGGAGTCATCGTTTCATCACATATTATGTATCGAAACTATAAAATATAAATTTATCGTTGAATCTCTCTATCACCCTAGTTCGACTAGATTTCCATTAAGATAATAGTTTCGGTTAACTACTGAGGATCAAGTTTATCGATCAACTTCGACAACTTTTCTATTGGATTTCCGTTGGTTGTTTTATTGTTTGTATTTTGTACCAGCCGTGTCCGTAGCTTGCTCTTTTTCCTATGTGTGCTAGTTCTGTGAATGTTAGTATTGTTGCTATTGTTTTATCTATTTCTCCTTGGAAAACATATTTTCCTATGTAGTATTCCTCCGGTATTCCACGATATTTGATCTCGACCTTATTTACTTCTAATTCCCTAATTTCTATATCTTCTGTTTTCTCTAGTACCTTATGTATATTGTATCGTGGTATTTTGTACATGTATTGTGCAAATATATTTGTGAATCTACGTGAAGCATACTTAGTTATTGTTGTAAAATCTAGGATAGCTATTGTTTCATTCTTTGATACTATCCGGTATGGTGTTAAGAAATCTATAATGAACACATTATTATCTATGAGTTCCTCAACCCTAGACATTAGATCTCCGAAGGTGATGTTTGTCCTAGATTCATACATTACACCATCTCTATAAATTATAGATTCTAACCCTGTATATGGATTCTTGACAATAATCTCCGATACATTGAAGCGTCCGCGTAGATCCTTTACACCAATACCTTTTTCTCCAAGTTTAAGTATTGATAGGATCAAATCTTTCTCAAAACGTAATGCATCACCAAATAATACAATAGAAAACTCTAGTATATCATCAGGTTCAAAGATCCTCTCACGTGTAAGTGGTGGTTTTAAAACAAATGGTTTACTAATACCCATAATCCTCTTCAAAACAATACCCTTAGATCGGGCACGGAACAAATATCCATATGGGCATTGATCCCAAATACTACATCTCAAACAATTAAACTTCTCTAAACCACAAATCTTAGGTAAAACACTACCAATAGAACCACGCAATAAATTACCCTTCCAACCCGGTAACTCAGCATAATCTCTAAAAACAATACGAAAAACAATATAACGAGCAATAACCATTGAATAATCAATACCCAGGAAACTATGGCTCAAAACACATAAACCTCTCTAAAAACTATACTCTAAACAATCTCTAAGACATATACATATAATAATATATATGTGTAGAAAAGAGTTATCTACATAAATAGTATTCTTTCCAATCTATACATGCTTCACCAAAAAACGTTACTCCACCACCTCTACTATTACGTGAAGCTTCATAATCCAAACATATAAGAGAAGCTAGTGACAGATGTAATAGTTTCTTTAAATAAAACTTATTTGAAGCAAATATCTTGAATACATCTCCTTTAATATCTTTAAATTTCCGGATTAATCCACCACTACTATAATTCAATGTTTGATCAACCGCTTCTTCGAGGTAATCGAGTAATTTATGAATATTATTATTTACTTTACCTCTAAAGTATCTATAATCATTAATTATTTTTTCTAATACATCCTCCCTCCTACCACTAACATATTTTATAGCTCTGGATACACCATACCTCAATCTATCTTCAACACTCATAGCGTGGTGGTGAAAAGCTATCGAATAGAAAACCGGATACCTAATATTTATGGGGGTTTCGGTTTTATCTTCTAAATACCTATTAATAGATTCATATGCAATAATAGATGAGAATACTTCATGTCCACTAAAAGATACATGATCACTTCCCTCCATAATCTTTAGGGGGTAGAATGCTTTACCAATATCATGCATAATGATCGAGTAAACCATTAGATCATAATATCTAAACTCAATACTTGAACCAAAAATCTTCTCTAGTAAATACTCACCATACCTATTACTCTTAGAGTCTATACTATATAATTCTAGCATATTCATTACATGCTCTACAAGATATTCCTTTATCCATTCATTACCCTTTGTTCTCTTCATAAAACTAATTATCTCAAAACTACTCAATCACAAGACCCCTTTCATCATCATACCTACCACGAATTATAAATGCAATAAAATCACTTGAGAGAACTCGAGATAAAAGCTTCTTTCTCCAAACTTTATCTGATCTAAATAAGTTTGGATCAACCACTCTCTTCTTACAATTACCATCCTCTAAAACAAGCTCACCAATAACACTTTCACTCTTCAACAACGAAATGTTAACTGATACAATATACTTTAACAATTCATTTAATGAAGGCCCCCGATCAACTATTTCCTCGACAACAACCGGGATATTAAGACCTTCACGTACAAAACTACCTTCAAGTTCGATAAACTCTTCTACACTCCTCTTAATATTGGATAATTGGAGAGTTAAACCCACAAGATCATCTACGCGATCGTCCACTCTATAATCATCATGATCATACACGTGATCAAGTAACGTCTGGTATTCACTAGGTAGATGAGGTCTAAAATTCTCCATATGATCTAATAAATACTCCCATGTTCTAACAATTAATTCTCTATCATAAACTTTATAGTATTTATCACCCCCTTTATCAAACCAGATCAACAAGTATCCTTCATTTTCACCTGGATACCTTAAAAACCTACCAAGTCTTTGAATAAGAGAATTTGCTGGTGCAATATCTGTTACGAATATATTAGATGAAATATCTACACCAACCTCTATAACTTGAGTAGTAACAACGATATAATTCTCACCTCTATTTGCTAGTTCTTTTAATCTATTAATCTTTGATCTCCGGGTTTCTTCTCTAAAACGAGAATGTAACAGTATCTTCTCTCCTTTGATCTCATCATCTCTCATTATCTTATCATACATTTTAATAGCTTCATTAACAGTATTAAATACAATCAATACTCTATACTTATTGTTTAATTCACGTATCTTTTTCTTTAACCAATCAATAATAAACCTATACTTATCACTCTCACTCTTAATCTCCTCCATATCTATGTAGATCTTTTTCTTCCTCCTCTCATCTACGAAGGATTGATCAATTGATTCATCAAATCTAATAATCTCTATTCCACTATGTATTTGTTTAAGTGTTTCTTCGAGTGCTCGGGGTAATGTAGCTGATAACATTAGCATTCTACATTTATTTTGATAACTAATCTTTATTAATGAAGCTAGGAAGTTTAATGACTTCGTAGTATCTGCTAATAAATGTACTTCATCCAATACTATATCGGATAATAGTGTTGATGCACGTGAGAATAAGTAGTGTCCAAGACTATAGTTTACATACCCATAAAGTTCTCTCTTAATCACCTTATCTAGATCCCGGGGTTCTAGACCGAATAGTGTTAATGATAATGTATCTATAGTTGTTAATGTAACTGGTTTAACGAAGTATCTCGATTCAACATGATACATATAACGTGTACCAACATAGTCTTTGAATCCCAACCTACTATATAGTCTAATGAATCTACTATATTGATCCTCTAACAAAGATCTAATTGGATAAACAACAATACTCTTAAAACCTTGATCAAGAGCATAAAGAGAAAATGCTTGAGATAAACTAGTCTTACCATAACCAGTAGGAGCCTCTACAACGACAAGATCACTACCAATAATCCTATTCCAAGCATATTCTAGGAAAGACCTACCACTATAACCAAATACCTTATTAACTATACCAAGATAATCCTTGTTATCCATGGAAAAACCCTAATTAGAAATATTTAGATAAACTACTAACAATACTCGAGTAGAAACGAGCACGGCCAGGAGCTTCATTCTTTACTTTTTCATAAGCATTTTTGAGTTCACGTATAAAACCATATAAACCATTAGGATCGCCGGATGATATGAACCAGTATAGATATCGTGTAGCCATTAATGCTTGATCAGCTTCAAGCATTTTCTCTGTCCAGCTTAAAGAATATATTGCTCTTAAGATAGCGTTCTCTGGTTTTAAAGCATCGATTAAGACTTCCAAGAATTTATCAGGGTTTTTAACGTGTTTTTCCAATACACTCATATAATATGGTTCACTATATATTGTGATCGGTGATGTATTGTAGATCTTATAAGTTTGTCCCTCCGGCACAATCCTATATAGTAGGAAAGATATTTGATCAAGCTCTAATTCTCTAACACTCTTAATTAATTCAAGATCGATCATAACTTCGAGCAACAATATATCCTCCGGGAGAGGAGTCTTGATCAATTGCTGGAATTTACGTATTAATTTATTCTTTAACGTATAGAGATTATCTATTAAGTCTCTATCTCTACTAGATAGCAACATGGATATTTCATCTGGTGAATAGAATAGGAAATAGTACGAGAAATCTCCACGACCACCAGCCGATACAGTATATGATGATAATAACCCAATTAAACTAATTAATGTCAAGTCTCTAGTCATTTTTAATCCATATTGATTATATGTTACATGAGTATCTAATGAAGTATAACTAGTATAACGTTCGATCTTAAACAGTTGAGGTGCTGGTAGTAGGTCTTTAGTGTATTTTCCAACAATTGAAGTATTACCTATAAGCATAAATACTAGTTCATCATCGCTGACATCAACTAATCTTTCATAATTTTTAATTAAATAGTTAAGAAAAACATCGTAACTAGTTATTTTCTCATCACCAACATCTATTCCTAATGCCCTTAGAATCCTAGCTGGGATTCTATGATTTATATCGTTACCAACGAATCTTACTCTGAACTGAGCTATCCTTGTATTCCATTCCTTGCTACTAGAAACTAGTTTAAAGAATAATCTATACGTATCGTTTCCCATAATTAATTGATTTTCATTAAAATCAATACTAGCAACATATTTGATAAGCGAAAGTATTCCTTCATAGAGGCTTAAATTTAAAAAAGTATTATCGGGTTTAGTTAAAAACTTAATTATAGGCATCTCTTCTCTAACCCTCTCTACCGATTATGATTGTTTTAATTTGTTTGAAAAAAACCTTATATGCAGTCATAGGTTTATCTACTCTAACACGTATGACTGGATATTCTCTAGCAACAATCATTAATGGTACTTTATAGGCAATTGTGTTTTCTCCCTTTAAATAATAATCTAAGATACTCTGATCCTCTCTTAGATCAAATGGGTTAACGTATATCTCATAGATCCACCTCTTCTTAATCTCCCCCTCGATACTTACACCACTCATTACTGGGAACGAGTATCTAGTAGCTACTACTCCATGAAGACTCTCTATTTTATCACTATAATCTACATCAACAACCGATACTATGCTTTCACGTGATCCAAGCCTATGTATATCCCATAGAAACTCTTTATCAACAACTATTTTCTTACCATTAAATTTGAATTCATCATCTCTTAGAACCATTAGGATCTCTATAGTTGGTGATTCTTCGGTTAATGGAGACATTATTGTTTTACCGCGTGCTGGTGCATCGAATGAACCGGCTAGATCCTTTGGTGATGGGTAATGAATTCCTCTAGTTATTTTAACAGCTATTATTCTGTTTAAATCCATGTATTTTAATGGTATAGTGTTTAATGGTCTTAGGCCGAGTGCTAATAGTTTCTTTGATAAATTAGCTATTAGTTTCCGGCTAGTCTCTGGTTTTTCTCCAAGCTCGTATCTCTTAGCTAATACCTCAGCTAATGCTCCAAGTATTGTTGTTGGTGGTGGATAGTAGAATGAAGGGTTTGATTTAGATAAACCGATTATTCTTGATTGATGACCCCATGTAAACTCTACTTTGAGTTTATAAGCCATCAATTCTATTGTCCCATGATCCTCTTCTTAGCATCTTCTATTGCTTCTAATAATACTTCCTCAAATGATTTCTCTCCATTCCTACGGTATATGTATAGTTTAGTGTTTCTATCGATCTTTTCTTTCTTCTTCAAAGCATTATCTATATATTTATTTGTGAAGGGACTTGGAACAGTCCATACACCATCACTAACAGCTACAACGAAAGACTCCCATTCAACTACTGGTAGGAATCTAGTCTTTTTAGCTCCAAACATATTCTCTATGAGGAGATCAGCGAATGCTTCAAGCGCTACTATCTTACGTTTCTTGATTTCCTCCTCACTAACCACTGGTGTACCTGCTTTATCTACTGTGAATGTTGTTTTACCAATGTATTTAGTGTCTAGATCGAAGCTGAAAGTATATGGTGCTGATGATAACTCTACATAGTAGATCATTTGTCCACGTGCTTCTCTCTCTTCTCTAGATACAAACTGTGTTCCAAGAGCATATCTCGAGTGAAGCTGTGGTTCAACAACAACGTTGCTAAGTGCTTCAGCTACTGGAACCATGTATCCTACGTAGAAGTTAGATGTTCTCTTAAGATTCTTTACTTTAACACCTCTCTTTTCAGCTGCATATAAGAATCCACCTATATCTTCAACTACACATTTAGATATAATTGTTTTCTCGAAATCAAACTCATTATTCGGGAGGGTTGAGCCGAACGAGTAGTTGAATACATCTATATTAGTGCTTTTCAAGAATATTCCTTTACTACATAGTTTACATACTGGTAGATTATTCTCCAAGGCTTTCTCGGCAAGAACTACCTGGTATCCATGAGCTATTGTTTCACCACTGATCGCTGGAACCATGTAGGTAACGTATTTCTCCGGCACGATCACCGGTACTCTTCTGTGTTTAACATAGTTACCGATACTTTCAACCATATTTAATGCTTCAACATTAATTACTACACGGCCCCTAAATGAAAAGAATATATTGCTCATTATTTTTCACCTCCTCCTCTCAAATAATTTGCTCGTGCAAGTGCTCTCGCAGCTATTAATGACACTATTTTCCTAATCTCCTTGGGATCATTGATCCTAGCTATATCTTGGATTTCTTTCTCCACATACTCCATTTTAATCTTATTTGCTTCTTCTCTAGCTCTTGGATTATCCCATTTAGTCTTAGTTGTTAATGAACTATAGTCTCTAAGTGCTTCGCGTAGATAATATACTGCTAGGTCGGGGGATACTACGTATCCTAGTTTATCTACATAAGAATACTCTTCATTCTCAGCGATCAATACAGCTAATACACGAGAAATCTGGTCAACACGTATAGTTTCTTGTTCACTCAAAATATCACCAAGATAATATTTCATCACCATATTATATATTGTTTTTTAACTCAACAATGGAAAAATATAGAAACATTTACAACCACATTGAAAAACAAATTCTATATGTTAAAACATAATTAGTTATAGAAACAATTATTTTATATGGTTTTCCAGATAAATGGAAAAGAGGAGGTAGGATTGTTTGAAATGGTTTTAGAGATGTTGAATCAATAGTTTTAATCAAGCCTTCAATAGATGATCCACGAGCTGTTAAAGCTGTTTCTGAGATTAAAAAGATTGCTTCATTAACTGGTATTAGTGAGGATAGAGTAGTTGTTGTTAAAATTGATGTTGAGGATTTCTGGAAAAGCATAGTATCTATCTATAAAGTATTGATCGATGTGATCAGGAGCGTTGATGAAGCAATTATTTGTTTAAGTGGTGGATTAAGAGTATTGGTTATTGAGACTTATACAGCTCTACTCCTACTACCCGAGGAATATCGGGCTAAGACTATTGTGAGGATAGATTTAGAGAGTAGTAGTTCAAGTGTGTCTCTTAAAGGATCAGCTTTATTAACCGATCTGCATCTAAGAGAGATCGAGTATAACATATTATCTATTCTATATGGGGAACCGGGATTAAATCTCTCTAGTATATCTGATAGGATCGTTAAACCAGTATCTACTACTTGGAGAGTATTGAAGAAAATGGTTGATAAAAATCTATTGGTTAAGGAGGATAATAGTTATTATCTGAGTAGTAAGGGTTTAACAATATTTAAATTATATGAGTTATTACGTGGAGACTAATTTTATTCTCCGGTACAGTATTTTCTATAATCACAATTAATACAGCTATGGGAACGATAAGCTCTTGGAACATATTCTCCGCCTAAAATCTTTCTACACTTCTCAATAGCTTCCAATACATATGATCTATGTTGATCGGTGATCAATATATCATATATACGAGGACCAGGTAATACTAGATAAGCATGTTTCACCGGTTTACCATATTTTTCTTCAACAAGTAATGCGTATAGTGTTAGAGTATATGTCCACCAAGGTTTAACTCTTCTACTATACTTGATCTCTAGAGGAGCGATCCCAGCATTACAATCAACAACATAATCAACTCTACCACGAACACCTAGAGATTCACTCTCCACGTAAACCTCGCGATCAAACACTCTACATTTCTCTTCAACAAAACTTGAAAGCTCAGCCTGTATTTGTCTACCAATCTCACTCCACATACCCGGTTCTCTCTGAATACCGACCACGTGGATGTAATAGAACATTTTTGGACAGAAAAAGTATTCCTCGAGATCTCTAACACTTAACAAGGCCTTTCTCGACACCTTTAATTGACACCTTAACATGTAGTTTTAGATCTCGATCACATATCGGGAAGAAATCTACCGATCCCTTTCACTTAGAGGTAGTCTCTTAAGTTTCTCAGCTAATACTTCTCTTTCTTGTGGAGTGAGTTCTCCGATAAAAGCACTTTTCTGAATCCTAGTTAAACCATGATCCTTTAATATCTCAGCTATTTTAGTGCGTAAACCATTATCTGTTATATCATATACTATCAATACGATCAAGCCAGGTTATCCACCATAACAATATTTTCTAAAAAGACAGTATTTAGGACAATTACTAGCTATTGGTGGTTCTTTATCTTTAATTAACATCATTTGTAATTCGTCACGTAACTCTAAAAACTTTGATCTCAGATCATCTGTTATTGGGAAAATCTCTTTCTCAATCTTTAAACCCTGTAAACCTCTATTAACATATATTACTACACCAATATCAACTGGTCTTTCATAGAAACTCTCAATAGCTAATGCATAACCAGCTAATTGTAGTTTATGCCATTTAAGTTTATATCCAGTTTTAATATCATATACTAATCCACCGAAAACCCATGAAGCATCTGCTCTTAAATAACTACTAAGACCTAAGAATCTACCATCAATTATTAATTCGATAGCGAAGGGGAAAACAAGGTTAACTAGTCCTTCTTCATCTATAAATGGATACTTTGATCTAACCTCCATAATTTTATTCTCAATACTTACAGCTACATATTTAGAGATCTCTTTACCAAACTCTCTGATCTCATCGCTAAACCCTTTGAGATCAACATATTTACTCATAGATCCTAGTTCATCTTCAACAATACTCATACCTTTACTGATCAACCGATCCCTTAAGCTATCGAGTTGACCTAAATAAACATTTTTCTTAGCTTCTTTGAAAAGTGAAGCTATTATTCGATGAATAACTATTCCTTTAGCAATATATGGTGTTGTAGGTATTGATTTCTTTAAAACCTTCCTCCTAATCCATACATCACGGTTAGTTGGACAAATCCTAGAAGCTATCTCCCATACGCTCAATAATATTTCGTAAGAGTAGGGTTTTAATGGGCTTTGATGCCAATTCCATCCACGCAACCGATCATCAACCGGGTTATACCTAATCCTTGGTAATAACTCGTGTGTCAGGAATCTAATCTCTTCTTGGCTTAGATAATACGTATTTTATCACCACGCAATATATGGTGTTGATACATGTGATTTTCTACCAATTAGAAAAGATACTAGATCCTCTACGTATAGAAACATTATTGTCTCTAATCTATATTTTCTACCACGATATTTCAGTTTATAATTGAGGAAATCTTTATAGTATTTTTCTCGGAGAATAACTGCTAGTTTCTTAGGTTCTAGACCCTGTTTTAATGTATTTGTTCTTAGTAGTGAAGCTATGAATCTATCTAGTATTGGTCTATATGGCTCGATTAAATCATATACGAGAGATAATCTACCCGGTCTTTCAGCATGTAGGAATCCCATGAAGGGGTCTAGTCCAAATCTTAACACGTATTTCCATAGACTACCAGCTAATAGGTTGTATCCTATATTTAATGATAAATTAACAATATCCATCTCTGCACTTTCACGAATATCTGGTTTCTTAAGTCTCTCTCTAAAACCGTATTCACCATATACTATCTTCATAGCATCCCAGTAAATATTAGCTATTTGTGCTTCATAAGCCATAATCTCTTCTCTACAAACACGTAGATCACCGTGTGGTTCATAGTTTTTAAGTTTCTCAACTAACTCCTTGATCATAGATGCTTTCTCATATAATTCGCGGGATTCACTAGGAGAACTCCTAGCTTTAGAATAGTATCTAAGATTAGATGCTTGATTCCTACCCTTACCAACAATCAAATCTCTAGCAATAATACATCCACGACCATCCTCTAAACACTTATACTGTTCAACTCTATTACGAACAGTACCACCAGCTCTAGCAGGAACTAATCTAACAAGAGGAGTACCAGTATAAGTAGTAACTATTAAATCAACACCATTAAAAGCAAGAGCTTTCAATAAATCAGTAGAAATAGAAGCCTTACCAGTAATAATGATCTCACGTAAATTCTTAAAAGCAAACTCCCACTTACCCTCACTAGAAACAACAAGCAAACGACCACGCTTCTTCCTCAAAGAAACACCGTAACCCTCAATGATCAAATGTCCAAGACTAGAAACAATCATACAAAAACCCTCAAAAATAAATCTATAAACAATCAAATATAAACATTTTTAAACACCAAACAAAGAAAATCCAATGGAAAAGTTGTCGAAGTTGATCGATAAACTTGATCCTCAGTAGTTAACCGAAACTAAAACCCCGGTAGAAAACCCTTCGAACTAAGTCAATAGAGGTTTCAAGCGATAAACTTATATCTTATAAATTCGAAATATAATATGTGATGAAACGATGACTCCGAACCAACATCTCAATGTAAAGAGGATTGAAAGTTAGGTATTTTTATTGAGATATTAGATGATATAATGATGATAATCTCAATGTAAAGAGGATTGAAAGTCTATATGATGCTCAAACTCTAGACATCTTAATATTTCATATCTCAATGTAAAGAGGATTGAAAGAGCCCTGGCGAGAACACCATTTAAATTGGTAGACATTTCGATCTCAATGTAAAGAGGATTGAAAGAATATCATTTCGAAAACATGGATGACAACACAAGATACTTGAATCTCAATGTAAAGAGGATTGAAAGATCATGGTCTGTGCTAGTTCCTCGCTCCCAATCTCTAATCTCAATGTAAAGAGGATTGAAAGCGATCCATGCCCAGACAGTTAATACAGTAGAGGATGCCTTGATCTCAATGTAAAGAGGATTGAAAGTATTCGTTGTCGAAGTAGAAGTCAATATATTCACCCTGCTTACATCTCAATGTAAAGAGGATTGAAAGTTCTTCATTGCCTTTATTTCTTTTCTAATTCGATATTTCCTTATCTCAATGTAAAGAGGATTGAAAGGGAGTATAATGCAATCATAGTAGTTGTATAATATTCTAGAGATCTCAATGTAAAGAGGATTGAAAGTTTACAAGATCTTTATCGGCTTTTACACATAAGAATTTCCAATCTCAATGTAAAGAGGATTGAAAGCTCTAATACACGGAGTTTGGGGGCTGCAGTTCTCCCCGTGGATCTCAATGTAAAGAGGATTGAAAGGAAAACATATGAGGGGCTACAGGGAGATAAGATACCAGTTCGACATCTCAATGTAAAGAGGATTGAAAGATTGTTATTAACATTACATATTCACTACAATTACTACATATCTCAATGTAAAGAGGATTGAAAGTTTTGTGTTAAAATACAGTATTGTTGATAATTTAAACGTATGATCTCAATGTAAAGAGGATTGAAAGCTTAATCCTAATAATGGTCCCCAATGATGCTTAAGTGATCTCAATGTAAAGAGGATTGAAAGTACAAACATTAACCCGAACTGTCCAAGTATGTTCTTTAGAAAATCTCAATGTAAAGAGGATTGAAAGGGGGCCCGATAAGCTTAGTGATATTGTTATTGGTTCCGGTATCTCAATGTAAAGAGGATTGAAAGGAGATTGGGGATATATAGACATACGAATTCACCTCCTATTTGATCTCAATGTAAAGAGGATTGAAAGGTTCCACCTTTAGCTGGTAATGTTAGTGTTAATTTAGTGTCCTTTCATCTCAATGTAAAGAGGATTGAAAGTGTAATGTTCTTTCAATGTTTACCACAATATTATTAGCTTATCTCAATGTAAAGAGGATTGAAAGTCATTATCCGCGATCCATGAATCAATAAACGATTCTATTGATCTCAATGTAAAGAGGATTGAAAGACTATCCCCAAGGAGGTATGCCCTGGTATAATATGATGTTCTATTATAAATCTTATTAGCTATTTATTTAATGTTTTATTATGGTGTTTTGCTGTGGGTAAATATACTGTTACTATTAAAGTAAGGAAGGAGATCGCTGAGCTTGTCGAGGAAATGATCAAGCCAGGGATCGTCGAAAATAAGAATCAAGCGCATAATTTATTGATCGAGATAAGGATTATGTGAAGTGAAGAAATGGTTGAAGAGTTTATGAAGAAGGGGCTTCCATATAGGAATCTACCAACATCAAAGGATGTATATGAGGATAGAAGAGAATGAACTATATAGACACAAATGTTTGATCTCCTATATTAATCCAAATGATAACTTACATGATAAGGCTGTTAAATTGCTCGATGAAATAGGTAATGAAAGATACGTATCTGAACTAACAATTATCAAGCTATATAGTGTGTTTAGTTGAAAAATGAAATTAACAAGTATTGAGCTAGAAGCTCTTGTCAAGTATACCCTGAGAAAAACTAATGTTAAAAACTTAATGTTAAATGGGATTTTGATCTTTAAACAAGCTACTAGATATGCAAATGAATTAAAACTTAGATCTATAGATCTATTACGTGTAACTATTGCTAGTTCTTCGAATTATAAGATCTTCTTAACCTTTAATAAAGATATTTTAGAAAATCACATATTATCACAGAGAAACTAGGCTTAGAGATCAGAGGCTAAATAGTTTCCCTCAAAACAAATTATTCATATTTAAAACTCCAACACTAGATAATCGAGTGCATAAATACATATTGACTTTATTGTATTCGATGTATACTCAATCAAAGACAACTGATCACTCTATGGATCCAAATACAACTAATTTACATAATTAAATATGTTTATTAATTAAATCTACTCTATAGTTTATCAAAGCTTTCGTGATTTAAGTAATTAGGGTTTAACATGAGAATTTGTAGTCGAGAGAAGTGGGTGGTAGTCGAGAAAATGATTAGTAGAAACGAAGTTTTTATCGGCGTGGTTATTCCAACGTATAATGAGCGCGAGAATATTGTTAAGCTACTTGATAGTATATCGAGGATTCTCTCAGAGAATGGTTTTAGGTTTAAGATCCTCGTTGTAGACGATAATAGTCCGGATGGTACTGCTGAGGTTGTCCGCGAATATGGTAGGAAGACTAGTGTTGTAGAGGTTTTAGTTAGACCAGGTAAGATGGGTATTGGTTCTGCTGTTGTGGATGGTATGAAAAAGTTATTGGGGGATTCTAGAGTTACACATATTATTACAATGGATGCTGATTTCTCTCATAGACCAGAGGATCTACCGATCCTACTTAAATATGTTGGTAAAGCAGATATTGTTCAGGGTAGTAGGTATATTGAGGGGGGTAGGATTATTGGTTGGAGTCTCCATCGTAGACTCATTAGTTGGGGTGCTAATTTACTTGTTAAACTATTGTATCATACTGGTTTGAAAGATAATACTGGAAACTATCGTGTATATTCACGAGAAGCAGCTACGGATATTATTAAGTATTCAAAGATGAAGGGTTATGAATGGGTTATCGAAGCACTACTGATCGCTTTAGCTCGTGGTTATCGAGTTGTTGAAGCACCTATAGTATTCATAAACCGGGGGCGGGGAGCTAGTAAGTTGGGGTTAAGAGATATTCTAGAATGGTTTAAATTCATAATAAGCTATAGGAAACAATATAAACAGTTGATGAGGACAACCAATATTTAAGACCCCAAATAAAAATTGGTATCCTCTCTAAGAGGTTAAATTGTTTTGTTTAAGAAGATCAACCCAGAGATCTGTATTGTATGTAAAGGTGCTCGTAGACTCTGTGGTCTACAATACTGCCCTCTACTTAAGAGTATTAAGTATAGACTTCGTGCTTACCTCGGGATAAAGGGTGATCTTGTAGATGGGTCTTCACCACCAACACTAATTGTGGGCGAGTATGGTTATCCACGTGTAAGACTCTATTATGGTGTTCCACCAGAAGTTTATGGTGATAAAGCAAAGATCTATGATGATCCATACCAGTGGTTTCTAAGATATAGTTTAGAAGATATAGTTGGTCTTAGAAGTAATTTATTAAATATAGTACTTGATGCCAACGTATATAATCCATACAAGCTATACGAGAAAGAGATCGGTTTAGCAGTCGTTTCTATGAAACCAGTTGATACAGAAGCTATACTGGAAGAGAAGCCGCGTCCACGCCTAGTATTTGATCCTTATACACCTCCACGAGGCCCTTCAGCTCGAGCTCGCGATGTAAAAGTTACTACTAACCCTATACTGCCAAGGAGACTAGATAAGATTATATGGGATGATCTAAGAGCAGAAAAGGCTGTATGGGAGCTTTATAGGGATAAAATAGACTTCTATACAATAGTTAGAGCTTTATCGATCGGTTTCTTAGGTAGGAGGGGGCGGCGTAGAATAGTTCCTACTAGATGGGCTATCACAGCTATTGATTCAATTATTGGTAGCCAGTTACTCAAGAATATACGTAAATACCCATCAATAAATCATACCCTAGTATATTATAGTGAATATATATACAATAGATACCTCATAATACTAGCCCCCGGCATATACTCTGCATTATGGGTTGAAGCATGGCAACCAAATAGTCTATGGAACCCTGGCCAAGAACCTTTGATTGTAATGGTTAGGGAGGATTATAGAGGACGTGTATCAGAGATGGATGGAGGCTATTATGCTGCTAGAACAAGTGTTCTCGAACACCTACATAGTATTAGGAGACAAGCACGTATAGTTATACTCCGAAGGATCGATCCACAATACCTTTACCCAGTAGGTAACTGGCAGATCAGATTAACAGTTAAACATGCATTAACAAGTAAACCCATAGCCCAAAACCCTACGGGGGAAGAGCTAAGTAATATTATAAAGACAAAAATAAACCTCCCAGACCACGTAATTAGGGTTATCATAGAATTCTTACATAAGAGAGAATCAACAATAGATAAGTGGTTCTAACTAGGTAGTAGACATATTATATGAATCATGATAAAGCTGTTTTATTCAAATCGATCTCCAGATCTATTTTCTCTTTCAAAGTTTTAATATAGAATTCTAAAAGTTCAACGGGATCCTCAATAAATACTGGTATACCGTTTAAAGCCTCTAACACTATATCTGGAGACTCGATATCTAAACAATGAACATCTACTTGCGATTCAGTAAATCCGGGTAGATCGTATATGTTCGAAACTATATCTCCAAGTTCATAGGGATCAGGTTTATAGCCAAGATATATAGCTATATCAATATCACCTTTAAGCTTATAACCCTTAACTAAACCACCAAATATGTATACCGCTTTCACTCTTCCCTGGAGCCTATTTCTGAGAAACTCAATAATCTCCCTTAATCTCGTATCATCCGATCCGGGATCATCTACTCTACCCTTAATACCCTCCAAAATATCGTCTGCGATAGAGATAGCATCTACTACAAGTTTCTCTCTAGCTTCTAAAACAATATCTCTATCCACCCGAGTATACATATGTACTAAGATGTTTCTCAGACCAGCTAAAGCTCTCAATATACCAGCTTTCTCCTCCGATAAAATGTTTTTATCTCTCAAAACATCAGCAATCTCCTTATACTTACTTGGTGTAGACCAGCCAACCGCTCTTATAGCCATAAGACCCAGATCCAATAGCGCTTGAATCGTAATCTGTATTAATCGTTCAATCCCCCTATAGCTTATCTCATGTTTAAGCTCCTCCACTAATTCAACGATCAATTCACGTTGCTTCAATAACCTATTCCAAACAATCATATTTATCCTCGCCTAATTCATAGTAGAAACAATAAGTGTAATAAAAGTTACAGCGATCTAGTTGATCTCTTGTATGAGGCGACATTCCTATTATTATATTAATGGTGTTTCTCTCCAATTGATAATAATCATTAAATTTCCTATAGTATTATTTAAATCTCCATCCTATCTAGTCGTTGTATTATCGTCTCAGAGCACCCATTATCTTCTCTATTAGATGTAAAAAGTTTAGAGAATAACGGTAATACTGATGATGTATCTGTTGTTACTAGTCTCTCATTAGCTGTTACACAACATTATCTAGGTGGTTTAATTGGAGGGTTTCTTCGCTTTAATAATTGATCCTAGTGGGAAACTATTTTATTGATGGTAATGGTTATATTTTCAGTAAACTATCACATAAACTATTAATTAGCACTATAGGTGGAGATAGTGATACAATTTATTTTGCTACAATTGATTGTGAGAATGGATCGTACCCGATATTCAGAGTTTATTCTATCCATTCGGTTCACATATAACTAGGCCCCGCTATAATACAACTTTTGAATTCTAGAGCATCTAGTTTTAGCTTAGATCCCAGCTTATGTTAATAGATTAGAGTCAAGCAGGAAGACTATGCATACATTATCTTCTATCCTACCTATAGACTATTTTTATAACATAGTTAATTAAGATATTGTATTCTTGGGGTGTTATCATCTTGGAAGAGGTAGTGTCTAGTATTCATGGTAGTGGCGGTATTGAGACTTGGAGAGTTATATCTAAGTATATAGTCTCCCGTATACCGGAGAAGTATTGGAGGGTAATGGATGGTGTTGGACTTGATGTTTTAGATGATGGAAGCTATGTTAAAGTAGGTGATCAATATTTAGTGTTCTCTAGTGATTCATTCACAGTAAACCCTATATTCTTCCCTGGAGGTGATATTGGCCATTTAGCTGGTTCTGGTGTATTGAACGATCTGGTTATGATGGGGGCTAGACCAGTTGCATATATAGATAATATTGTGGTTGAAGAAGGTTTTCCATTCAGTGATCTAGAGAAGATATTGTCCTCTCTAACCAAGGTTTTGATCGAGA
>NJDP01000031.1 GCA_002254665.1 Desulfurococcales archaeon ex4484_58
TGCAGCTTATACACTAGATCAAGCCGGGGTATTCAAAGAGCTTGATAAATATGATCTATTAATGATCGAGCAGCCTCTAAGCTATGAGGATCTGTATGAACACTCAATACTACAATCAATGATCAATACACCGATCTGTCTAGATGAAAGTATAAAAAACATATATGATGTAGAAGCTGGACATAGACTTGGAAGTTATCGTATAATCAATATAAAACCAGCACGTATAGGTGGATTAACTGAAACACTAAAGATTAATGAGTATGCTGAGAAAAACAATATATCAACATGGATCGGTGGAATATTAGAACAGGTATTGGTAGAGCATTTCAAGTAGCAGTAGCAACGTTGTCCTCGATAAAATACCCTAACGATATATCAGAATTAAATAGATACTATGAAGAGGACATAATAGAACCACCATGGACATTCACAAAACCCGGAATACTAGAACCACTAGAAAAACCGGGGATAGGAGTAGAAGTAATAGAAGAAAACTAATAAGATATAGTAAAAAGATACTCCAGTACAGGATCAATTATTGGGGGTATTGGATCTAGGCATTAATAATGTTTTTCTGCAGGTTATTAATTATGTTTAGTTGTATAGGAAATATAGATAATTGTTTATAGAAATATTTATGTTTAAGTAGATTAGTTGATGGGAGATATATTGAAGAGAGTTGGTGATCGGATTAGATAATCCAAGCTGAATTTATTATCGGCTAGAGCGAATTTTGAAGCAGAATTATATGAAGAAACTTGTTATGAATCACATCAAGCAGCGGAAAAAGCAGTTAAAGGTTTACTTCAATATTTAGGTGTTGAGAGGAGAGGACACTCAATACTTTATTTGATAAGAGAACTTAAGAACCGTAATATAGAGGTTCCTAAAGAGATTTTGAATTGTATTATTGAATTAGATAGACACTATATTCCTTCTAGGTATCCAGATGTATTTAGTGAAGGTGCTCCAATGGATTATTATTCTCGTGATGATGGTTTGAGGTGTATTAGTTGTGCAGAGAAGATCGTTGAATGGGTTAACAGAATTATTGAGGAAACTATGTAAAAAATATGAAGCTTTTAATTTAAAATTAATAATATTATATGGTTCATATGCGAGAGGAGACTATACTAATGAAAGCGATATAGACTTATTAATAATAGCCGATAAGATTCCATCTGATCCTAGAAGCATATAGTAAATTACTAATCATCGAAAAACCAGAAATAACACCTATAGGTTTAAACACTAAAGCATTCCTCAAAAATTAGCTAGTGGAGAACCATTCATTTTAGAAATAATAGAAGACGGTATAATTATATGTGGTGATGAAAAATTCATTGAAAAAACTCTAATGATCTATAAAGAAACTAGAAAAATACATACGTAAAGGAAAAACATGGATCAAAACATAAACCCCTTCAATCACAATCCCCCACTTATAATCCCATTTACATCGAAATTTTAAGCCGGCTAAGAAAAACCGGGGCTTCAAATACGTCTTTCAATCCTCTTTACATTGAGATTTATGAGAACGGACAGGACTATAGCATTTATGTTATGGCTAACTTTCAATCCTCTTTACATTGAGATTTGTAAAGAACAAAATGAACCGAGTGAATCCCGCGCGATCTGCTTTCAATCCTCTTTACATTGAGATCAACACTATCTACGTTACGCCATATGATATCCTTATTCCACTTTCAATCCTCTTTACATTGAGATAATGCCCAGCATACTTGAGAGCATACCACAGGTCCTAGACACCTTTCAATCCTCTTTACATTGAGATCTATAGGTTCATAGCCATTGGCCACCGCTACCGTGTTGACTTTCAATCCTCTTTACATTGAGATTTAATCTATCAAACTTGTTCAAAAGATCTAGTTTAACCTTAAACTTTCAATCCTCTTTACATTGAGATAACTGCCGAAATATACTAATGCTACATATACATAGAGTTTACTTTCAATCCTCTTTACATTGAGATTGACAAGGCTCTCCACCATAGCCAATGTTGCCTTGACTAGTTCTTTCAATCCTCTTTACATTGAGATATACTCCATAATGCTTTTAATTCATGTAGTTCTTTAATACTTTCAATCCTCTTTACATTGAGATATTGGTTCGGAGTCATCGTTTCATCACATATTATGTATCGAATTTATAAGATATAAGTTTATCGCTAAAAACTTTCATTGAATTAGTTCGAAAGGTTTTCTATCAAGACAATAGTTTCGGTCAACTACGGAGGATCACGTCTATCGATCAACTTCGACGGTCTTTCTATTAGTTTATCCAATACTTTCTGTTTAAGTTCGTTATTATTGATAAATATTGATATATAAGTTGTATATTTTGTTTAACATATGGAATTTTTCGTTATAAATATTGATTTTTAACAATATTATCTTAATTTATACATAGAACTCTAGGTACTATAGCTAAAGTAAAGAATAAAAGAAACCCGTATTTTCACTCCTCAATAGACAATATGTTTAAGCTAAAAATACCTACACGTTATAGAAAACAACAGAAACCCAATAGAAAAATACTAACTTGATCAAAAGCTTTGATCCACAGTAGTTAACCCAAAATAAACTCTAAATTGAATACCAATCGAAGAGTTTCTATGAAGCTATAAAAACGATAGATTTATATCTTATAAATTCGAAATATGACACGAAAAAGAAAAAATTCCAAACTAAAAATCTCAATGTAAAGAAGATTGAAAAATATTTGAACGTATTTGTTAGTATTGATAAATGGTAGATATCTCAATATAAGGAGAATTGAAATTGGTTTTGGTATCAATACACGTGTAAGGATTTCATGGTTGTTGCTGACTAGCTTATATGAGTGTTTAAATCGATATAGGTGCTTAGTGTAAACTATTGTATTATCTTTAAATAACTAGAATTAGTGTCTTTAAGTATGGTAATCGTAGTGTTTAATGCATTTCTGCTAAAGTAGTTTGGGGTAGAAAGTATTAACAACCTATAAATAGACACTATACATTATAGGGGAGATAACGAGTGTATAGAGGTGATCGAAACGCCTATACTGAAATGTCCACGTTGCGGATTTAGATTCGACCCCTCATATTCACGTGCAATATCATGTAGTGGATGCCCAATGGCTACATTCGGTGATTGTGGATATATTAAGTGTCCACGTTGTGGCTATGAGGATCTATATGAGAAATTCCTATCACAAACCTAACCCTCCCTCTCACTAGGACTACTTTCTTCTCTAATAATCCTTACAGGTTTAATACCTTCACGATCAATAATGTAGAACGTCCATGTAACCTTATGTCCAACACCTTTCATCTTCTTAACAAGTATTCTCCGGAGAGGTAATGGTACTTGTTCAGCCATTGGATGCTCAACAACGGTTTCAGTAAATATTATACCATCAACTAAATGTTCAATACTATGTAGAAACTCCATATAATAATCAGTAGTTGTATGGAGTATTGTGAAAGCCAGAATATTTCTAAGTTTAGAGATATTAGCTCTAGACAACTTAACAAACTCTAATACACGCGATACATCATGGTAATTTAAGAATTCATTTAATGAATCAATAATAACTATACCCCGATCCCTAATACCCCCCTCATTTAAAAACCTAATAATAACATCTATAGCTTGGTCAATATCATGTGGATCAATCTCTTCAACTACAACTTCATGTAACTTACCAGTCTTACCTCTCATCATATACGTATATCCATCAATTATATAGAATAAACCCTTACCACTATATTCTAACACATCAACACTTAAACTCTTAAATTGATTAACAATAGTCAATGGATCATCATCAAAAGAAATATAGACAACTGGTTCTCCCTTCTCCAATAATGTTTTAGCAATATTAGTAACTAGTAAACTTTTACCAGAACCACCCTCACCAGCTAATACGACATAAGAGTTTCTAGGAATACCATATGGTAGAATATACTTTACAAGATCAAGATCAATATAGAGATTTGAGATCAAGTATAGACACCAAGTAATAAATATTAGTTACACCACAATATTAAAGTTACAATAAAATATAGTTAGAGTAAATAAGATGTATTTAATGGGAGAATTAAATGCCCCCACTACTAAATAGTATGAAATCAATTATTAGGGATTACTATACATTATCGATAACATTACTTATACTTATAGTATCACCAGTAATAACATCGAACATACAAACACCAATAACTTATGTACAGGCTCCAGTTATAGATGAAATAAACAATGATACAAATACTATATTCTATTTCTACATCTATGGATATCATGGATGCCCACATTGTGGAGCTATGTATAGATTCTTATCTGAAAACTATGGAAAAGATCATGTATATTTCTGTGATGTATATGCTAGTAGAGAGTGTTCAACGTCATTCTATGAGATCATAAATAATACATTACCCCCATCAGTACCAACAATCTTCATAGTATGTAACTGTACAGTATCAGCGATAGTGATCGGTGAATATAAGAATAAAACATTCTTCGATTCACTCTTAAAACCAAATAATAAACCATATGTACCAGTATATATGGCTTGGAGCTACTCTAAAGACTATGTAGTTGGAGAGAATCATTATAGGTTTATACGAAAATACCTATTATTCAATAACTACTGTATAATACCAAATAACATAGACTATTACTTTTACATATATAGTGGTGAAAATGAAAACTCTACATTAATGTATAGAGTATTATCGAGTTATTATGGAGAAAACCATGTATACTATTGTAATGTAACAGTTGATCCCTCATGTAAAGCTATGTATAATGAAATAATCAATTTAAACAATACATTATTCCAGAACGGATCAATACTGACTTTCATAATATACAATAATAGGGTATCAGCTATACTTCAAGGAATATTCCTCGACAAGAGTTTTCTTGATAAACTCTTAAGAATGAACACTAATAATACAATCCCTGTTTACATGAATACATCTAATAGAGTGGATTTTGTTGGAGAACTAGAAGTAAGTTCACATTATAGATTCATTACAGAATATCTAAGTTATACCCCATATATTGTAGGTGTAGGAAACTATGAATCACCACTACAAACAAATATGTATCCAAAATATTCAATAATAGAGGTTTTACCAGCACTCTTTATACTTGCATTCCTAGACTCTATAAATCCCTGTACTATGATACTCTATTTCTCATTCATAATAATGTGTATTAGTGGTAAGAGAATGTATGGGCCTCCAATACTCTTCTTAGCAATTATTTATTTTGGATACTTTTCCCTAGCATACATCATATTACATGTAGCATCGATCATACCTAAACAAATATTTATTGTATTAGTATTATTTATGGGGATCTATAATGTTGTAAAAGCTGGAAAAGAACATTCACCATCACTTAAATGTGAATGGTGTGAAAGACTAGGTTTTGTATCTAAATTTATGGGTAACAAGTATTTCTTAGCATTAATACTAGCAATATTCTCAGTAATATTTCTCCTACCATGTACGGCTGGTCCACTACTAGCATTCCTAGCGATCCTATCTGATTACCCATTAGAAATAGCTATACCATCACTCATACTCTACAACTTAATATTTGTATCACCACTCATACTCTTATTAATAGCAACAATACTACTTGGTAGAGAGAAGAGAATAGCTAATTGGCTTAAAAACAATGTAGCAGTAATAGAGTTCTTAACTGGAATAGCACTAATATTCATAGCACTCTACCTATTATTCACACTGTAGCAAAAAGTTATTCTTTAATATAATTCACTATAACCATATATAATTAAACCAGTATTCTAATAATAGCTACTAAATTTTCTTTTCTATTTTCAAATCATGTTTACGAAAACATAATACTATGTTATAATACAATATTAGATATATAATGCTTTAATTTCTGCTAATTACAACATAATATTTTTAAGGTTTGATAAAGAGAAAAAAGTAGGTGAAACATTTTATGAAAAGCTACATTATTAGGAGATTACTACTGTTTATCTCATTGTTATTATTATTATCTATTATTCAAACAGCAAAGATTACATATACTGTTTATAGAGTAGCTCTACCGAATTACACAGTAATTTTTGGTACAAAAGGCGGTTATTATTGTAGTGGTTGCCCGGTAGGTTGTACACCCTACGAAGAAAAAGCATTTACAACTACACGTCAATACTTTTACAATGAATTAATTGACTGGCTTAAACTGCATGATAAAAACGTTGATGTCCATGATACTATAAAAGAGATAGCTGGACATAACTATGATAGAACATGGCTACGTCAACGATTCACGGAGTATTACTCTAATCTACCAAAATATGGTGTATTAATAAGCTTTGAAGAACATGCTTCTACAACGGATATAAGTATATATAGATTCTTTTCACGTGTCGATCATCCCGACACGAGATTTCCATCGGCATGGGCAAGAACAGAGGATCCAGTAAAAGTTAATGCAGGTGGTGTTGGTGATATTGTTCGAAATAAGCCTTTAACTGATCTACCAGCTTTAGTTGTTATGTATAATTGTAATACAGCTGGTTGGATCGAAAACGGTGAGCCTAGACTAGCTTATTATAGAGGTACATGGTTGTGGGCATATAAATTTGATGATCCATCTACGTGGGTATATTATGTTTCTGGGATAGAACATAATAGAGCTTTCATAGGATGGCTCACAAAAATGAATGTGAATCCATACGAGGTACCAGAGGAAATACGAGCTGTTACCGAAGCACTGAAATATGCTATAGCAAACATGGAAACAGTTATGTACTCGATAGATCATTATTTTACAATGCATTCTATCTGGTTAAACGTCTACTATGATTATAAAGTAGGTAATTCAAGATATAGTGAAACCAAAACTTATAATCCAAGATGCTATTTGCTCCCCGGAGGTTGTCATTGGATAGCATATGTAGGTGGAGCTAATCCATATATTAACCCCAATACGACCGATCATCTAATCGATTATGTTTTAGACTATATGGAGTCATACTATCCACAACTCTACGAATTAATTAAGTCTAATAATGAGGTATCCGTGAGTATTGAGAAGGGATTATATGATCTTATATTGTCTAATAATACTAGAATAGAATACAGGATCGTTGAATGGCGTGATCGAGGGAACTTTACTATTTCTAGTAGAGTGTATATGATAAACAATAAGTTCATTTTCGGTGGATTAGCAATTAGTTTTGATGAATTATCAGATATTAAATACGAGAAACTAATAAACAATACATTCGATGATTTCAGAAAAGACTTCGACAAATCGATAAATGAATTAGAGAAACATGGTTTCAACGTAGAAATTCGAAGCGAAAAGATGAATTCTCGTGAATATTATATTAAGATAGATAAAAACGTTTTGGTTTTATTAAGTAGCAATGAACATTTAATCTATATACCTCACGCTAGCGTAGAACATAGAGTTCCAGGATTGGGTGTAGACGCTTATACTAGGTATTTTACAGATTATTATCTCCTAGAATATCTTATGAAATATTATTATAAAGAAAATAACAAAGTCTATAAGATCCTAGATAAAGAAGCTATTGTATCCAAGGTAATCGATTATTTAAAACAAAAAGGAGAAAATATTAATGAGAAAAACTATAAGACCACTATTCTTGGAAACCTCACGGCGCTCTACAACTACACATATACACCAGTATACTTTGTAGAATTAACAGTAAATGAGAAAAAGTTTAGATTCATTGTAGATGGAATCTCAGGTAATATATTGAACCATAACCCAGGATACCTAGTATCACTTGGTTCTTCGAATAACGAATACATAAATAGAGATAATAGAGATATGGATAATAGATTAGCTGAGTTCATATTAATTGCTACAATACCTATAATTCTCATAGCAGCAATTACTATCTATGTAGTTAAACATAAAATTAGAAAGTAAGCAATTCATTATATAACCGGAGTAGTTAGTATTCCTAAATTATATGATCAACTAGTTTTTATGTGTTTACTTTCGGGCTGGGGTGTCACTCCCCGGTGTCATCCCTCGTTTCCTGTGGAAATCAATTGAAAACCCGGTTTAGACATCTTAATAACATAGTTAAGGATATTTAGTGTCTTTGTAGTTTTTGTTTTAAGGTGTAATATATGGTTATGGAACTAGACTCTATTATTTGGATTATTACTGGTAGGTGTAATTTGAATTGTCCATATTGTTATGCTTATAGATATAGGTTCGAGGAAGAGATTGGTAGAGAAACTGTTTTTAGGATTATTGATGAAGCATATAGTGTTGGTGTTGAGTATATTAATTTTACTGGTGGTGAACCTTTTCTCCGAGAAGATCTACCGGATATACTTAAATATGCTCTTAAACTAGGTATCGAAACAAGTGTTTTCTCAAACCTAACATTAATGGATGATGTGAAAGCCGAGATTATCAAGAAATATGATAGCTATATATTGACTAGTATGGATGGACCAAAAGAGATCTATGAGTTAGTTAAGGGTAGGGGTATGTGGAGTAGATTTATTAGAGGCTTAGAGATTCTCCGTGAAAAAGACGTAGATGTTCATATAAATATCCCGGTTTCTCGTCTCAACTATAAATACGTAGATAAAACTATAAGGTTAGCAGTTGATCTTGGCGTTGATAGTTTATCGTTAATACCAGTTATGAATAGTGGTAGAGCATTAGAGACTAAAACATTTATTGAACGAGAAGAATTTCTATACGCGTTAGAAAAAGCTGATCAAGTAGCTAGAGAACTAGGTATTGGAATAGCTGTTTGGTGTACACCTTTCCTACAATATATTGGTAAATATAAGAATCTATATTCGAGTAATTGTAGGTATTGGAAAGTAATCGATCTAACGCCTAGCGGTAAGATCTTGTTATGTGATGTAACCGGGATCATAATAGGTGATGTTGTAAAAGATGGTCTAAGGAAATCACTAGAAAAACTAGAGAATAATCCATGGTATAAAAAGATCTGGGAAACTCCAAGCGAATGTAAAAACTGTATATTCTCAAATATATGTAGAGGAGGATGTTATGCTCGAGCATACATGAAATACCATAAAATACCAGCACCCGATCCTCTATGTCCATTAGCGATATATAACAAGGTTTTAGATGGATAATAATTTGTGTAAAAGTTATCTTGTATATTTAACGTACCAGTACCATGGCTAATAACTATAGTCATATAACACGATATTTACCGAAGATCACATGGAAAATTTAGCTTTAAAGACAACGTTATTTGAAGCATAAAAATTCATACAAACAAATCTAATTTGGTTCTTCAGATACCCATTCCAAAGCACTATGTAACTGGTCTTCTTTATCTTTCATATATTCATCGATAAGTTTAATTAATTCTTTAAACTCGGCCGCTTTGCTAAGTTCCTTAAAGGCTATACGTTCTTGTTCATATATTTTCCCTCGGTATACTTTTGACGCTATATCATGTAATTTTCTACTTAAATTAACTAGTTCTTCAACCAACTCGGGATTATTCTGATTAAGAATAGGCCATGTTAGACCTGCTTCTACTATGGCTATTACTGGTCTAAGATACTGATCTCTAATAAATGGACGTTTCAAAGTAATTGTCTTGTATGCTAGATAGTTAAAAATAGCTGCATAAAAATAAGCTTTTTCACTGTGTGTTTTACAATCTATGTATCCTAAATTACTATAAACTATGTATCGGTTATGATCAGGTTTGAAAACCGTCGCTGAAAACGTACTTTTACTTCTATAAATGACATAATAGTTTTCCTCACTTAATGGAGATAGCTTTGGTTGTTTAACTTCTGTTAATAATGTTTCCATGGCATGAATGTCGCTTTGAGAAAGTCTATCATTATTAATGCTCATGATCCTTTTTAAGAACTCACGGAGATCCCTTATACCTTTCTCCGATAATAGAATTTTAAATGTATGAGATATACCAAATGGGTGAACGCTATCAGCGTATATTAGTATAAATTTATGTTTTTCATACTCTTCTGAGGGTATTTTTAAACTTACTTTTACGTTCGTAAGCTTTACTATGTAATATCCAGTTGCATCGATTTTTTCGTCCAAAATAACCAGACCAGCATATCTTTTTGATCCTTTCTTTTTCTCGCCACCTAGAATACCTCTAAGGTATTCACCCATGTCCACGATGTCATTAACACTTAATTTTAAAATTAGGACACTTTTCTCTTTTGCATAATAGGCTAGTGCGGGTTTGACATATTCATCATAGCTTCTATCGTAGTCTATTAATTCGAGGTGTATATCACCTGTAGCGATTTTCATTGACTTGGAATAGGTTTTTTCTTTGAGTGCCACTTTAGCTTTAAATAATTTATATTTCATATGTTTTTCACCTATTGCTTACTTGATTTAAACTTAACAAATAGTAATGCAGGAATATCTCCGTGTAAAAAAGCATCATAATTTAAGTCTATTATTTCTACTTTCTCGATGCGATCCTCATAGTATTTAAGTACAGCGTACGTAAGTATAATCCCCGATCTCTGATTAGATCTTGTATAAAAACTAGATTTCCTTGGCATTACAAACGCTAAAGCTTTTTCTGCTAATTGGAGTGCACCATAAAGTGCAATAGAAGATAAGTCAGAACCTTTTATTATATTACCAGCTTTTCTGGGTATGCTGGGATACTCTTTTTTCAAGGTGATCTCAAGGATACTTCTGGCTTTTTGTCGTATAGTTTCGCTATATAATGCTTTTAATTTAGTTAATTGCAACCAGGGAGGATTTGTGATTATTACATCTGGTTTTATATGTTTAATGACTATAGGTGCTAGTATTGACGCTATAGAAGAGGCCCATATACCATTGCCATAATTTTCTAATAGATTAGCCAAACTAAGGCTGAATTTATCTATATTCTCCAGTATAGTTTCTTTTAAAACTTCTCCTGTTCTTGACTTAAAACCTCTTTTTAAATATTCCTTTAAATATTCAATGATTTTTTCCTTTAAACAATCTTGATTAAGTTGATCCTTAGTACAGGAAGTAAGAGTCAATTTTAAAGAATCTGCTAATATTTTTTCAAAGATAATAAGATCATAAATATTTTCTCCGGGTCTTATTTTTATTTCATTTATATGCAACGTTAGTTTTTGAACTACTTTCTCTATCACTTTTTCTATATTTTCTAACTCTTCTATCCTGTATCCTTTGTATATATATGATGTAAGCTCGGAAATAGTAGCTTTACTTATACTTGGTATTCCGGGCTTAAACATGACATGAAAACTGTCAACATGAAATATTAGTGGTTGAGGGGTGACCTTTGGCTTAGTATGTCTATTCCTATAATACTTCAAATAAGCTAACAAAAGTTCAGCACGAGCTATTGATACAGCTAAAGGGTTTACGTCAAAACCTACGACTTCTTTGATGGCTTCTTCTGGCTTTTCTCCCTCTCTTATTTTTTCATGAAAAGCTATTACAAGGAATGAGCCGGAACCACAAAATGGATCAAGTATTAAAAGATTCCGTAGACTTCCCACGAGTTTTTTTATACGGTTTATCATGAACTCAACTATCCAGATGGGAGTGTAATACTCTCCTATTATCCTTCTGGTCTCGCGGTCTATCAAGATTTCATAGTATTCCCTGAAAACATCTTCTATATAGAGTACTTCCCATTCTATAATATTTACTTTGGTATTTATTTTCTCCGTGAGCTCTTCAATAGTCTTTTTTTCCTCGGTTCCTAACTTATCTGATAGTTTATTGTAAGCAATATACCACCAGTTTAGATAGGGTAACGCTATATCTACCTCTAGATCAATACCACTACAAGCTTCTATGGGATTAGTGGTCGTGTTTAGAACTTTTGAGAGACTAGCCAATATAATCATTTGAAGCAATGTGTGTTTTATATAAAGTCTTTTGATTAGTTCTTCTTTAAGTTCAGTAGTTCCTCCGTAAAGAAGATTAATTATTTGTTTAAAAACGGTATATAAGGCTTTTATTCTAGGATCTCGCGAAATTTTATCAAAAATCTTTATAAGTTTCTCCTCGTAATTTATAAGTTCACTAAATACTTTAGCAATTATTTCTGGGTGAGGGGGGATCTTATAGCCTTCTTTTTTAAGTACGCTTATTATTATCTGCTTTAATTCCTGTTTCAGCCCACTAAGACCTCTTTCCCTAATATCAATTTCTCTCTTATCTATTAGGTCTTGGTGTTTAATTCTATAAATGATCCATTTCTCCCAGTTAGTTATTATAGCGTATAGAGCTTCTGGATAATCTGGGAGATATACTCTTTTGATCTTATTATAGGCTTCGTCAAACTCGCTTTCCTTACTTTTGAATTCAAATATTATTCTATTGAAAAGATCCATATCTATATAACCCTTACCTACTCTTACCTCCTGCCGCATTATTATATGTCTGGCTTCTATATCATTAGCTATTTTTTCTAGTTCTGTAAGAGCGTATTTATCTAGCCCGTGTAAATGTTTTTTTAAGTCATTAATGGTAGATTTTATCACATCAAGGAGTAAACTAGCAACTTTCAACCGTATTTCTTCATGAAGTTTGAATTTTACATTTTGTACATCATCATTCAATACATTCATAATAATACCACCACTTATCAATGCAAAATGGTAGTTACTATTGTAGTCTATTTTTATAACAAAGCCTTTTAAAAAATGGCGGGTCACATAATTAATTAATTGTAATACTAAA
>NJDP01000032.1 GCA_002254665.1 Desulfurococcales archaeon ex4484_58
ATTGTTTCGAAACTCTAATCATTGTTCTTTGCTTGGAAAAAATCTTCGATCGCTTTCAATTTTTATTTATTGTTTCCAATTTGACTTCATATAATAACAAGCATGTATTTGACAAATACTTTCAATTTTTATTTATTGTTTCATGGTTTATTAATGAATGGGTTGATCCAGATAGCGATAACTTTTACTTTCAATTTTTATTTATTGTTTCCTCTCTAAATAATATATATTGTTTTTAAAGTATGTGTTTATCTTTCAATTTTTATTTATTGTTTCGATGCCCCGTATCTACCACGTATACAAGAGTTTGCCACTTTCAATTTTTATTTATTGTTTCATTCGCTGTCACCAAGGCATAGGGTACCGCTGTTCGAGATGTTCCTTTCAATTTTTATTTATTGTTTCTTAGTTTTCATTATCTCAACATAATAGGCAAACTAGAACTAACTTTCAATTTTTATTTATTGTTTCCCCATCTATAATTATGGCGTTCAACGTCGGGTATGAGACACTTTCAATTTTTATTTATTGTTTCCCAACCAGCACTGTCCCGCTGCACGAAATAATATACACCATAACTTTCAATTTTTATTTATTGTTTCCTGTCCCAGCGATCATGGACATATAAAGATTTAATGCTGTCGTCTTTCAATTTTTATTTATTGTTTCAATGCCTCTATACTGTCTGGTTGATGGACATTAGCAGTTAACTTTCAATTTTTATTTATTGTTTCCGGCGAGTTCCTCACAGAATTCATCGTCAGAACATTCGAGATAGCTTTCAATTTTTATTTATTGTTTCCGGGTATGATCTTTGATTTGTTTTTGTCAATTGTTTCATTTATATTTTTGTAGATTGTGATATAAAAGTTTTTCTTAATTTTTCTTCGTTGAAGTGATCTACAGAAAAGTTTTTAAACCCTGGTTCTATTGATTCCCGGGATTCCCCGGGAAGTTTGGAATCCTAATCAATGGAGATAGAGGATTCTGTATAATAGTTATATACAGTATTCTTATTTTTATTCCATTGGTTTCTATTCGGGTTTTTCTATTAGAACCCTGTTCTACCCGGATCTGATCGGGAAGATCTCCTAGGTTATTATTTTATATTGAGGGGTTTTGGTGGAGACTAATTGGATGGTAGTGGGTAGTAATATACTTGGGAATATATGTTTGGTAATTATGTTTTTGTGAATAGTTTTATGGTGTATTGTTTTTGAATGGTATTTACCCCGATATACTTAGGGAGAGAGCTTGGGCTATGTTTAGATTAGCTAATAGGTTATTTGAGAGGGGAGAGTATGATCTTTCTGCTATGAATATAGAATATGCTGTTCAACTTTATCTAAAATCCCTCCTCTATAGAGTTTCTGGAGAAGAATGGCGTGGCTATAATATTAGATCGTTACTAGGTTCTCTTATATTACTACTACAAGAACAAGGATTTGATAGAGAAGCTTCTAAGATAACTAGTTTTATCCGGAGAAACCGTAGAGTTTTAGCTGAACTTGAAGAAGCTCATACCCGTGTAGTTTATAGTGTTTTCTCATATTCTAGAGATCAAGTTAAAATATTATTAGGTATAGCTAGAGAATTAATGGATCTACTGAAAAATATCGAGGAAAAGGTGTTTAGTAATGGTTTCAGAGAAGATTACAAGGCTTAAAATAATTAGTATGTGGAGATCATATGTAGAAATACTAGTTAAGACTGTTAAAAAACTATATCCAAATACACGTATTTGTCTCGTAGGTAGTGTTGTTGAAGATAGATTAACTATTAATAGCTATATAGATGTGGTTATCGTATAGAACTTTCTTTCAAGGAAGCTGTTAATATAAGAACTGGGATCTAGGAAGAAGCTAGGAGAGAAGGTTTATCAACATATGCCCCTGTAGAACTATATATTATTAGTAGAGAGGAGCTCGATAGATACGGTAGAACTATATGTATAGATGGAGAATAACTTGATTACTTAAATATATTTAGATAGTTTTATATAGAGAACATATTGTTGATGATGAAGAGTCCGAAATCGGAGTTGTGAAGAACCCAGAGTAGCTGATCGGTTTTATTAGTCCGGTTTAATGTCTGGTTTACATGGTTTTATTCGGAGTATCCCTTTTTTCTTCAATAGTTCCTCGAGTTCGGGCATAACTTCCCTGATCGACCTATTACTATCTACTTCGATCAATAATCCTTTGTTTCTATAATAATCTATGATTGGTTTGAATGTTTCATGGAAAACCCTGTATCTATTCCTAACGATCTCCGGCCGATCATCCTCTCTCATGATAAGTTGTGCTCCATCATAATCACATTTCTCGTCATTACGTGGTTTAGGCTCATAATATATATTATATACACGTCCACAAACCGGGCAAATCCTACGACCACTAAGTCTCTTAACAGCTACTTCCTCAGATACATTAAGATAAATAACAGCATCAATCACAACTATTTCATCAAGTGCACGAGCTTGATTCAATGTTCTAGGGAAACCATCTAGTATGAAACCGTTACGTGTATCTGGCTGGTTTAGTCTCTTCTTAACAACTTCAATAACGATATCATCAGGTACAAGTTCTCCTCTATCAATATACTCTTTAACCCTCCTACCAAGCTCTGATCCTTTAGCTATTTCTTCACGGAAAATATCACCAGTAGATATATGTGGAATACAGTATTTCTCTCTCAAATACTGAGCATAAGTACCTTTACCAGCACCGGGAGCACCTATAAATACTAGTTTCAAAGAACTACCACCCAATAAACTGGTTATTATACAAACAATTTATAAATAACCCGGCGATAAAACCGAGAACCTAAGACTCTATATTTATCTCACCATATACGTTATATGGATGAATACTCTCTTCACTCACAGCTCTAACTCTAAACCTTACCTTACCACTATTAAATCTATTCATCAACTCCACAATAACACTACGCAATACATCTTCTACAAAACGAGGTTTCTTCAAAGCATTCTTAACCAACAAATACTCATCATATCTCTTCAAATAACTCTTTAATGGAGCCGAGAAAGAATCAAGCCCAATCCTAATAAGCTCCTCTAAATTAATCCTACTAGGAGACTCAACCGTGATTTCAAGCATTGTTCTCTGCATATGCGAGGGTGTATCTTCTAAACGTGTATTCTCCAGGTAACTATATACTTTCTGAACACATGGACAAACAGTTAAACCATACAATTTAATAGATACTAGATACTCTAAACGATCATCTCTACTAAGCTTTAAACCAAATAATGCTTCAATAGAACCAGTATCTCGAGGATAAAAACTTGTTTTAACAAAAACCTCAACTCTACGAGAATAACTGTGTTTAACAAGACTCTCTCTAGCCAGATACTCTAGAAAATCATAGATTGAATCAAAACTCTTAACCCGAGCCTCATCGAGAACCTCTATAAACCTAGATACATGGACACCCCTCATATTACCTGGTAGATCAACATAGATATCAATAGTTACACCACGATCAATACAACCATCAAAACCACAAATCCTAACCCAACCCCTATAACCAGAAACACCTATACGATCAACAACTAAACTATGCTCTGGCTCTTCATCATGAACCTCCGGTAATCCCCCGGGATGATCTCTGCTCAAAAACTATCCCCTCCACTCAACAATAACATAGTTATTTTCACCCTCATACAACTTAACTCTAATAGGCATTTTTAATTCTTCATAGATCCTCATAGCAATATCCAATGCTATATACTCAGTAGTAGCCTCTGGATAATCGATCACCTTCAATTCACTCTTAAACCTACCCCTTAACAATAACCCTTCAAGATCTCTACGTGGAACAATAACTTTATGATCATACTCCTCGACAATTCTACGAACAACACGTTTAACCAAACCAAAATCAATAACCATACCAGTCTCCGGATCAACTTCACCCTCAACCTCAACATACAACTTAAAAGTATGACCATGAAGATTCATACACTTCTCACTAACCCCTCTAGTATAATGTGATGAATCAAAACTAAAACCACCAACACCAACAATCATCCTAACCATAACCCACTACACCACAACACCCTATTCCCTTAAGTCAATAGATTTAACAATAGTAAACTATAACAATTTACTTAGCATCGCTATTGTATCCCGGGAAAACTATATTATATCGATCATGTTTATCTATCCCTAGTAGATCTATCTCACGAGAAGATAAGTCATGGTAATAGATAAAGACACTATTACTCAGAGGATCTCGGATATAAGAGAAGCGATAAATGAGTTAAAAAGATTAACAAGTAAAAACTATAGTGAGTTAAAGATTGATGAAAAAATACTCGATCAGATACAACATAGTAGTATTGGTAGAAACTATTTTAGCGATCTCGATCCATATACTTGTAAATAAATATGGATTAAAACCCGAAACATATTCCGAAGTAATCGAAGCTTTATGTGAGAAACTAGATATTAAGTGTCGCAGTGATCTAGTAGCTCTGGTAAAGATGCGTAATCTACTCATACATAGATATTGGAAAATAGATGATGAACTAATGTATAGGTCTGTTAAACGAGATTTTAGATGTGCAGAGGAATTTATTAATAAAGTATTAGAGTTGATAGGGGATTGATTATAAAGTATTATAGAGTAAAAGATAAAGAACATATATTTACGTTATTGAAGAGAGAACTACTTAAACACCAAGACATAATATTAGCTATCATATACGGCTCTATACTATATAGAGACGAGGTAAGAGATATCGATATAGCTATTTATACTAAACAAGAGCTTCCACTCAAAAAACTATTATTGATTAGTCATGAACTTGAAAAGAAAACAAGAATCCCAGTAGATCTAGCCCCAATAGATAAACTCCCAGCTAGTCTCAAATATAGAGTTTTAGTTGAGGGTAAACCATTAATTATAAAGGATAAGAAATTATTCAATGAACTATTATATAGAGCTTTCAGTGAATTAAACGATCTACGTATTAAGATTAAATTGTTTAGTCGAAGACCGGAGTATTATGGGTAATTGGTTCTCATTAACCTCTAATATACAGTTAGAGATAGACTTGGATAATGTATATGTTGGTATATAGTGTCTACAAGTTATCCAATCCAAGAGTTTCCCAGTTATCTCTAATTTAACGATCTTCCTCTTAAACAATAATGGTTTCTCACTAAAATATCTACCCGAATATTCCCCGATAACATAGCCTAGATCCATACCAGCCAATATTATCCTGGAAGCATTAAAGTAGTGTGCAAGGAAAACACATCGATCACCATCTGTGAATCCACCAAAATTAAAAACATTATTTAACGGCTCTACCTGTGTTGTTCCAATAACTTTGAATCCTTGATTTAGAAACATTGATACGTATTTCTTGATCAACTCAATATTATCTCCGTGACCATGTACAAGTATATATGATCCTCTTCTACCGGCCTCCACGATAGCTCCTAGATCACCGTCTAGATCAGTAACAATTATATCCGGTAAAATATTTTCTTCTAATAAAGCCTTTGTAGCACCATCAGCAGAGATCAATACCAGTTCTTTATGTAAAATCCTAATGTAAGGTTTGAGAATTGATAAGTGATCAGAGAGGCTCGGCCCAGCCCCAAAAACTATTACTACTCGATCCTCGATCAAGTTCTCCAATTCATTTAAGTCTGGTGTTTTATTTTTCATTAACTCTGAGAGTATATGGGTCGCTCTCCGATCAGAGGCCGGATCAATACCTAGTTTTTCAACGATCCAATCATACCATTTCATCCATTCATCCATGCTGAAAAACATAGTGATCATCTTCGATAAACAATTAATGTTACATCACTATATATCTAGTTAAGTAGAGAGTATTGAGGTGATTTATATAGATTGTCTAGTTTAACCCGGATTTTGAGGAGAATGAGTTTTAGATCTGATACTTATAATGAGGTCTTGTTGACTCTTAGATCTGGTGATCTAGTTAATAGTGCACCGGTAGGCGTATTGTATAGAAGGGGTAAACTATATGCTAGGATCTATAGTGGTAGTAAAACATATGAGTCAATCAAAAGTGGTGTAAATAAATGCTCGGTCTGTATAACCCTTGATCCTTTCCTATTCTATTATGCTGTTTTAGAGAAAGATAAGCTTAGATACGTGTTTGACGAGTATACTGATTATCCATGTATTGTTGATTGTGATACATGTATATATGGAGAATTAGAGGTTTTGGAGGAGAAACAATATTATTTATGGATAGCGATTAAACCGGAGAGGATCAAGTTCTATAGGAGATTACCTAGAGTTTATCATAGATGTGATTATGCATTGATCGAGGCTCTCATATACTATACTAAGATACCATACGTTGAGCATTTGAGGGAGAAGTATATTGAGAAGATAATGAGTTGTCGAGAAACAATATATAGAAGCACACGATCCAAGAGATATAGAGAAGCTATTGATAAGATATTATCTCTGATAAGAAGCTACAACATATAAACCTAGTTTTTCAGCTTTCTCTTGTGCTGATGGATGGATCAAGTAGCCGAATAAGACTCCTACGAGGCTTCCACCAAGCTTCTCTTTTAAAGGTTTATATACTTGGTTATAGAATGACTCAACATCTCTATCATAAATCCTAGATTTACATTCACCAATCACAATTATCTTCTCATGATCTCTACGTCCTTCACCATAAAGATTAACTTCAACTTCCCTCCCATTAATCATAATGTATTTTCTTTCAAGTCTATCTACATCAATACCCAAGTTCCTATATAGCCAACCAGGTAAAACCACTCTAGCAATATCTTCTAAGCCGAACCCTATAGTTTCAGATAATTTACCAACTTCTTTTCTCAAATTAGTAAAGGCCTCAATAAGTATAGCGAATCTTTCCTCAGTCTTAATCTGTGCTTCAGCTAACTCATTTAGTCTCTCCTCTGTTTTTCTTTGTGCTTCCGCTAAGCTATTCAATCTTTTCTCAGTTTCTCTCTGTGCTTTTACTAGTTCATCTACTCTTTCGGCCAAACTATTCAATCTTTCTTCTGTCTTTATCTGAGCCTCAGTTAGCTGATCAACTCTCTTAGCTAGCTGATCCATTCTCTCTGCTAGTTCATCTACTCTTTTAGCTAGTTCATTAATTCTCTCTTCTGTCTTTTCCTGTGCTTTAGCTAAACTATTTATCCTCTCCTCAGTCCTCTTCTGTGCTTCAGCTAATTCTTCTACTTTCTCAGCTAAACTATTTAGTCTCTCTTCGGTTCTTTTCTGTGCATTAACTAATTCCTTAACTATACTAGCTAGTTTATCGAATTCTTCACGTGTAACTTTAATATCTTTGATCTTATCCTCTACAACTTTAACTATAAACTCGTATAGTTCAGCAGATATACTCAAGATAATACACCTTTACCCAGTACTTGTTACTAAAATTGTTTTAATCTATCTTATAATTTAGTGGTTTTAAAGCGATAAATGTTTGTAACTGGGAGAAAAAGTATTGAGTGTTTTTATGGTTATATTACTTCTTTGATGAATTCCCCATTTTCATAGATCAAGTCTCCATCAGCGTATACTTTGTGTTTCTTCATATCTTTGATCATGTCCCAGTGGATAGCTGATATGTTTTTACCACCGGTTTCTGGATAAGCTGCCCCTAGAGCCATGTGTATTGTACCACCTAGTTTTTCATCGAATAGTATTTCACGTGTAAACCTTGTTATGTTCTTGTTTAATCCAAAAGCTATTTCACCTAATCTCTTAGAACCCTCATCTGTTTCGAGCATTTTACGTAGAAATTCTTCGCCTCTAGTAGCATGTGCTTCGATAACTACTCCTTTCTTAAAAACCAGTTTTACACCCTCAACTTCTACACCACGCCATATAGCTGGATAATCAAATACAACCCATCCCTCAACACTATCCTCGATCGGTGCAGAGAATACTTCACCACCCGGCATATTATATTTACCATCATCATTTATCCACTTCCGACCATCAACTCTCAAATAAAGATCAATACCTGGCCCCTCATATTTTAGTTCAGAAACCTTATTCAAGAAATTAGCTATTACTTGTTGATTTCTAGCTATCTCTCTCCATTTAGAAACCGGGTCATCTATATCAGTGTATGTAGCATGGAATACAAAATCCACATAGTCTAGATAAGACATACCAGCTTCTTGTGCTAATGCCTTGGTAGGATATGGTGCTACAACCCATCGTAGCTCTTTACGAGCACTACGCTCCATAAAGATCTTTGTCAACTCTAACCTAGCTCTACTCCTCAACCTAATCTTCTCCGGGTCAATAGTGTTTAAAGCTTTAGTGTGTGATGGAGACAATATACTAATACTAACACTGATCCTATTCAACAATTCTTTCTCGAGGACACTAACATGCTCTAATACTTCGCGTGGAGCATACTTATAGAATACCTCACTAATAGTTTCATCATTTAAATTAATAAATAATGGATAACCCTTCCTCTCAACAACATATCTAACAATCTCCCGGACAAGAGGGATAGCCTCAATACCAGCATTAATAACCACTTCATCTCCACTCTTTATCTCAACACAATAATCAACAATCAATCTAGCCAATTTAGATACACGTTGATCAATCAATCACAACCACCAAGAATAATTAATGTATAGAAATCAATTAATTAGGGTTACCTCCAATATAGTATTGATAATATAGAAAGGATTAGCCTCATAAATAATGTGAATGATAATCAACATTCGTATAAACATAAGAATTACTTTAGGAATAATGTAACATAATATACTAGGTTAAATGATATTGTAGAAAAAAGTAGACTTGAGGCAATTGGAGCCAAGACAATGATCAAAAGTTAACACATCAATAATCCAATATTTCAGGCTCACTTTTAAGATTTCCATGGAAGTTTATGATGTATATTTTATTGAATTCTCTATCTAACCTTAAGAGTTCTATATTTTCACGTATTAGGTCTAGATCGCCTTCAAAGATTTTACCATAAGATAATATTCCGATTTTCTCTTCTCTCCCGATATTCTGTGAAGATAGTTCATCTAAATATACTCTTAATTGTTGAGGGCCCTGTATGTTCTCACTGTTGATTTTGATCTCTCCTAATAAGATCGAATTATTCACATAGAATATATCTGGTCTAAACCCGTGATCAATTACATAGTCCATATACAATATTGTGTCCCTGGGTAAAAACTCCCTATAGGTTAAGTACTCAATAGTTTTCTTTACTATAAGATCATGTTTCTCCTTAGGTTTTCTAATTCTCTTATTTTCAATATATTCCTTAACCCGACTATATAACGGGTTAATATATCTTGATTTACTTGGTTCTCCATAGAATCCCTTAGATCTTTTACAAAAATCTTTTAGAGGACAAACACTACAATGTGAATATTCTATTTTCTTTAAACAAATACCTAGGATCTGAGGCCTCGATAATACAAAATCGTATTTAGCGGGGTCCTCGGGCTCTAATTTTGCTAATTCACTTGTCAACATATACATGTGTCTTCTATCAACCCTAATCTCATCAGTGTTATAGAACACTCTACCTACTACACGGCTCATCTCACTACCAAGAGGAACTTTAAGCTTCTTCTTATCAATAGACAACCATAACCCGAGATCAGGATATTCGTCTCGCACCATCCAGCGTAGAAATAGGTTTAACCGCTTTAAAGGAGATTGTGAATTAGGTTTAGGTAAGAATTTCTTTTCGGTTAATCTCTTCCAAGCTTGTTCCGGTATAAAGCCTTTATTCCAGTAGTCATACAATTTCCTCCAAATAACTTCGTTCAACCTTAAATCTAGTTCATCACTATCTCTTATCTTTTCCTCGAGATCCTCCTCATACACTATTCTTAGAAGCCAAGGAAGAGCTTCACCGTGGGGATCAAATCTATGGAAATAGCTTGTTTCCATCAATACTTTATGTATAATTTGTCCAGCGATCACGGGATCAGTTAATTCCTGTAATCTTATATTATCTTTAACAAGAACATCTATTAGTTTTATAAATCTAGATCTAATCAGAGGTACACGCATACGATAATCATACATAGCAGATAAAAAAGCAATAGCTTCAATATCAATTTTACCGCAACCCGGTATTTTCTCTCGCAAGAAATATGGAATACTAAGCATTGAAGTATGTAAATATTTCTTACCAAAGAAACTGAGAAGCTGATTAAGATGATCCTTTAGACCCTTCAAGAAAGCCCCCTAAAGAATATCAGGATCAATGATAGATATATATGTGACGTTTTCTCATTAAATATAGACTTCAGAGAACTTGACTAGATAATAAAGTACACCGATAGATATAAGATACGAAGAAGAGGAACATTGCAATGTGGAAAATACGATAATGGGAGATTATATCGAATCTTATTTAGAGGATTGAGACTGAAACTATGGATATAAGTATCTCCGTGATCTTATGTTTAAATATAGTCTCATGGTTTTGATTTTATTTTCTCTTGCATGATCAAGTCCTTGTGCTTCTATATAGTTTTTAGTAGATAATGTGATTCTAGCTCTACACTCGTTTACGTGTTTCTTTATCTCATTATATATTATTGATAAAGAGTTTGTTACTGTTTTCCCGGTATGGGAGTAGACAGTGACTATTGTATCTATTGGGGCTTCTAATTCGTATTTATGGGTAGCAACTATTATTCCAGTTGAAGTATTTAAAGCTCTAGCGATCCAGCCTATCTTAGAGAAGTATTCTGGTTTTACACCATAGTCTGTGAATACTATGAATCCCCTGATCTTAGAGTATCGGGTAATGATCTTTTCTATCCCCCCTAAATTAGATTCACCACGTATTTCTCGTAGACTACAAATAGTTTTCTTAAGATACTCTATAACTTCCTCCGGTCTTGTTGATGGTATAACTATTGTTTCCCCTTCATGTAATATGATTGTATGTGTTTCATCGTTTAGTTTACGTGCTAGTGAATACATTAATGTAGCAATATATGTTATAGATGCTAGTTTATCCCAATAATTAAGTGATCCATGTAGATCGAATATGAAAAGCGTCTCTACCTGCTTCTCACTAATATACTCTCTCATGTATAAGTTTGGTTCATAAGGGTTTGTCATATATCTAGCTGATACTCTCCAATCAATATACCTTATATCTTCACCGTAGTAATAGGGTTTAAAATCGATATACTCGTATCCAAGTCCTCGATAAATCGATCTCGACTCACCATATAATAACGTCTCCGAATCTACACGTCCAGCTCTAACCCCTAGATCAGCGAGATTACATGGGTTAACCATGTATTATCAACTCGTTAAATAAATAATAGAGTGATTTACTGTAAAATATATTTAACAAAAACATATTCATGGTGGTGTACTGTTATTTTGAAGTTTTATAGTGAAAAAGAGCTTTTGAACGCCGATGTATATGATCTCTATGGTCTATATTATGGTTTTATATGTGGGCTTAAATATAGTGGTGGAGAAGTATATTTAAAGATATGTATATCTACTAAAACACATAAACATGTACCGGATATTGAGAAGATAATTGAGTCTCTACGTAAGAGGGGGGTAAATGTTTCGAGTGATCAACCAATTGAATACTTAATCGGGTTGGCTAGACAGTATGGATTAGATATTCCACGTAAACGTGAGATGAGAGAGATCGAGTTATTGAAGAGTCTTATTAAACCTGAAGAGATAATTGTGATCGATAAGTATTTGGAGGGTTATATTGAGAAATTATTTATTGTTTTAAAGAAACCACGTGAAGCAATCTATCGTGGATGGAGGAGTGAACCAGAAAAACCGGTTCCAAACATAGATTATATTCGTGGAAAACATGTTGTTAGTTTAACCAAGGGATACTTAGGTGTTGGTAGAGAGATCGTTGTTGGTCCGGGTGGGGTTGGTTTACGTATTGAGAAGATTAGTGTTGGTTTGAAATATATTGTCTGGATCAAGTTCTTAAATGATCTAAAGCAACGTGGAATGCTTGATATATATAATAAATTAGCTAATATACGTGACCCCCTCAAGTATAGGAGGATTGATTTGAAAGAATATGATCGCTTGCTCGAAGAGATGGAGAAAGCTGGTATACCACGAAATATAATTGATGATATAGATAAGTATATTGAGGTTGAGAGTGGGCGTTCGATCTATATTGATCTTCCATGGAATAATATATTATATATCAACGATATCATAATTACTTATTAGAGGTTAGAGGATATGGATGTTGATGAGATTAGAGATAAGTGTAAAGAGATCCTTGATAATTTATCTAGTGTGGTTATTGGTTATAGACAAGAACTAAAATATATATTGACTTCACTACTAGCTAATGGACACATATTATTAGAGGGTGTTCCGGGTATAGCTAAAACTACAATAGCCCGTGCATTAACTAGATTACTGGGTTTAAGTGAGGATAAAATAGTGGTAATTAATAATGTGAGGTATAAGGGTTTTTCAAGAATACAATTCACACCCGATCTAATGCCCGGTGATATTATAGGTAGTCTAGTATATAATCCGAAGACACTAAATTTCGAGCCTAGGCTTGGCCCTATTTTTGCTTTTATTGTTTTAGCTGATGAGATTAATCGTGCTACTCCAAGAACACAATCAGCAATGCTACAAGCAATGCAAAGGTGATAAAACTTATTTCCTCGAGGATCTAAGTAATAATAAGTTTTTCTATGTAATAGCTACACAGAATCCAGTTGAACAAGAAGGTACATACCCCTTACCTGAAGCTCAACTTGACAGGTTTATAATGAGGATTATAATGGGTTATCCAGAGACTTTAGAGGATGAGAAAAAGATTCTATTACTACATAAGATGAGGCTTAGAGAGCCATTAGAGGATTTAGAAGCTATAGTTGATCCTGGATGGGTTGTTGAGGCTCAAAGGTATATTGCTGAGAAAATAGATGTACCGAATGACGTGATCGAATATATCTCTAGGATTGAGAGGTCAACGAGACCCGAGATCGTTGAGTCTGCTAGTGAGTATTTCACGTTAGGTGTTAGTCCACGTGGTGGTATATTGTTGATGAAAGCCGCTAAAGCATATGCTGCTATCCGTGGATCGGATATGGTTGAGTATCGTGATGTAGATGAGTTAATATTCCCAGTATTTAATCATAGAGTAATACCTAGACTTGAAAAAATTATTGAATATGGTGGTGGGTTTAAAGCTAGGTTTAGGGTTATCCGTGAAGGTTTAGAGTATGCCCGTAAAATAGTATAGATTGGGGGTATTGTTTTGCCCGATATAGTTGTCTTTGATCGTGTGACTAAGATTTATGGTGGTTTGGTTAGAGCACTCGATAATGCTAGTTTTAATATTCCACGTGGTGCTATAGCTGGTTTACTTGGACCTAATGGTAGTGGTAAAACTACTAGTTTTAAACTAATACTAGGTTTCTTGAAACCAAATAATGGTAAAGTCAGGGTATTTGATCTAGATCCTTGGGTTAGAGAATCGGAGGTTCGTAGGAAAATAGGTTACTTACCAGAGAAACCCTCATATCCACCTATACGTGTTGTTGATTATCTAAGATATGTTGCTAGGATACGTGGTGCTAGTCGAGAAGATGTTATTAGGATTGCTAAGATGACTGGGATCTATAAGTACCTATTATTCGAGACAACTAGTCTTAGTCGTGGTTATCTGCAGAGACTTGGTTTAGCACAAGCATTGATCGGTGATCCAGAACTATTATTGCTTGATGAACCAACAGCTAATCTAGACCCTGCCGCTAGACAAGAGATTTTAGGCTTAATAAAGGATCTAGGTAGAGAATTAAATCTCACGATCATAATAGCAACACATATTTTACCAGAGCTTCAAGAAGTAGCTAACTATATTGTTTTTATTAATCGTGGTAAGATACTTGAGAATGGCCCATTAGATGTATTGACTAAGAAGTATCAGGTTGAAGCATATTATCTAGTATATACTGATCAATCCCGTGAACTTGCATCTAAATTTATACTTGAAGATTATATAAAGGGTGTTGAGATCATTGATCAGGGATTGATTGTGAGGTTAAACTCTATCTATAGTAGCCAGTTTGAAGAATTATTAAATAAGTATTCAAGTATAGTTCATGGATACAAACTTGTAACGGGTGAGTTGAGTGAGCTTTACGAGAAACTTTCAAAGATCACTTAAAAGAGCTGTTTTCCACGCATCCCATGTTTTAAGTATTAAAGCTAAAGCATTATATATAACGACTATACTGATCAGTCTATTATTGTCTTTTGGTATAATGTATAGAGCATACTCCATAATACTCCCGATACTTTTCATCATAGTTATTGGTTTAGAATTCATTATAATAGCTATATCTGGTACATTGATCGATGAATTGAAAGAAGGAATTGCACAAATGTATTTATCCGCTGGAATATCTAGATTCGAATATATTTCAGGATGGTTGTTTGCATCACTATTCTATCCAATATTAACGGTTGTATCAGCGATAATTATTCCAGCATTCATTATAAGCCCAGAGACTCTGGTTAGAGAAATAACAATTTCACCCTATGGCTCATCTTCAATGCCCCCCCTACTATTGTTTTCAACAGCGTTAATTATACAGATCGCTGAGCACGTAGCTATAGCTATATCTATAGCAATATATACTAAGAGGAAAGGATTAGCATGGTTTATCCTCGTATTATTCTCACTAATACTACCTTTCATAAGTTTCTTAATAGCTTCTCTAATATACTTCATGATGATGGGGCCTCGATACATAAATCCCATGGATCAACAATTAATATACTCACTTATAACATCTATTTTCTCACCACTCATAGCATTATCTTCTTTCCCATTTAATCATCCACAAAAGAATATCTTCTTATCATTAATATTATTGATTCCATTAATAGTTACACTTGCTATAATTATTGTTTTCCTATTATATGTTAAGAAAGGGTTAGAGGTGTAGTTTAATGCTTAAATACATATCATTAGCTCTACTAGTACCACTACTAGTATCTTTGCTCGCGGTAATAGTATCTTATTTCAACCCTCCTCCAACAGAATCTATCAATATATATGAGGTAAATGATTTAACTTATCAAATATTTACAGTAACACCAAATGGTGAAGTAGTATATTTAGCTATTTCAAGAGATTTTTCCCAGAGAATACTAGGTTTCACACCAACATCTGGTTATAGATACGAGTTATCTATCATAGTTGATCCCGAGATCATTAGTTATATTAGGAAGGTAGAAGATATAAAGATCTACTTAATAAAAGTTCCGCAAGGAACTCTCTTAAGTTATCATGGAGCTATTGAATGGGAGAATGCACGTAGAATCATTGATATGGTGAAATACTCAAGTATATCATCGTTAAGTTTTACAGAAAATAGATTTGAATACTTTAATTTAACGAGTCAATTGATGGGCGATGAATTGAGAATAGCTTATATAATAACTTTTAGAGGAGATGTATCGTTATCTGATATAGGGGCTGTATATGTTTATATGAGAAATCTAACGTTACAGACACCAGTTCGTTGGTTAGTAGAGAAGGCTATTACTGGAAACTATACTATACAGATGCAAGTGAACGACATATTGTTTCAGATCGAGCGTAGAACCAGTAGATTTATTAGAGCGAGACTAATATCTACACTTGCACCCGACATATATACTATCGCTAGGATAGCATTCATAGCTACCATTATAGCATTGATCACAGTTAACGACTACTTTAGAAACCCGGATGAATACAGGTTTTTAAGAAAGATCTTTAGATCACGTAAAACGAGGAGATCTTAGAAAGTAAGACCATATCTTTTATAATTTACATAATATGTTGTTAAAAGTATGAGTAGTGATGCTATTAGAAAATAGTTAGTAAGGTAATTCTTTTTCTCAATAATCTTCTCATGTTTCAATCTAATAGTTATGTTTGATAATGTAGTGTTCTTTATCTCTCTAGCTAGTTCACGGTAAGTCTCAACTAATTTACCAATATCTTTAACAAGGAATGGTTGGCCACCAGTCTTATTACTCATCTCCTGTATAACTAGGTATCCTTCAGGCTCATTTCCAATAAAAATACCGTAGATCTTTATCTTCTCTGGTACATAGTATTCATCAATAATACTCCTAGCCTTACCCGGATCAGCTGGTAAACCATCAGATGCGAAAACTATTGAAACCGGTATATCGAATTCACGGTATGGTTTAAGCATGTTGTAGGCTATAGTTAATGGGTAACTATACATAGTCCCACCACCTGCTTCTAGAGAGTCTATCCTCTCAATTATATAGTCTGTATCATTACTTGGAGGAATTGATTCTACCACGCTACCATCAAAAGCTATTAATCCAATATCTAATGAACCATTAATCTCGTGTATAAAAGTCTTTAATGCTTTTTTAGCTTCAATGATCTTCTCTCCCTCCATACTACCTGAAACATCTAATACGAGGATAACTGGTGGTTTAACACTAAAACTAAGTGTACCGACTCCTTTCTCAATAGCTGATACTTTCTCATACACAATAATATATGGTTGTCCAAGCCCTATAGCTAGTATTGATAGAAACAATATCGATAATATTAGGGGTAGTAGGGGCTTCTTTATATTTGAACCTCTACTAATAAATTCTATGAGGGGGTTTACAACTCTATATGTACGTGGATAGATCTTTTTATATCCAGTAATTGAAACTAGAACATAGATCACCGTAGATACTATGATAAAGACTATACTAACTATCGGGTTTTCTAGGTAGATCACCATAACCCCTCAACCCTAGATACTATGTATAGTAGAGTTGCCGGCAGTAATATTAGGTATGGAGATAATGGCTCGTAATCCCTGTATTTAACATAAGCTTTACCCTTAATCTTTAATGCTAATAGTTTTGATTCATAGACTAAATTCTCAGCTACACCTTCTAATTGATCTCTAGATAAACCACTAGGGTCGACTACAGTGTATCCTCTACGGATCAATTCAGAGTATAGCTCATATCCCCTAGGATCATCTCCTATCTTAATAAAAATCACTGGAACACCAGATTTATTAAGTGTTTCAACAGCTTCTAATGGGTCTCCACCATAATTATTTGCACCATCACTTAATACAAAAACAATTGTTGGTAATGGAGATATTGATGCATAGCTAAGAGCCCATGATAAAGCAGTACCTATAGCTGTATAGTTCTGTTTATATGTGGTGATCATTGGTATATAATTAGATACATTAGATACAGGCCCTCTATATAGTTCATAGACTTCACCGGCAAAAACACTCAATACTATATAATCGCTTCTATTCATAAATTTTAATAGAGAATAAAGAGTATCTAGTGCTTGATCAATATTTTCTCCTCTATACATACTAGGGGATACATCAATTAAAACTATATAGTTGACTGGTAGTTCACCACTATAATTCTTAACTTCATCGATCGTATCAATAACAATATTTCTCTCAACAACAAGCATTGGTTGAGATATACCAATCAGTAGTAGGAATGGAACAACTAGCTTAAATACAATTAGTAGTTTAGAGAAACTCTTCTCACTATAATAGAGTGTTTGTCTTAAAACATTTTTCTTCAATCTAATACTCCTTACTATATATAATAGTGTAGCTATAGTTATTGGTAAAAGGATTAATGCAGGTAATGGATCAGCTAATTCGATAGTATAACCGTTCATTTAGTCGGTCCTCGTATAGCTATAGTATCCAGCGCCATAACCTCCAGGAGCTGTTGTATTATCTATAGAAATACTAACGGGGATCGTTACATTTAATTTGTTCAGAAGATCGATTAATATAATCTTTAAACTAGTAGATTCCGGGGTAGCATATCCCATTTCTGGATTATAGATTTCATCCAATATACTGAATATCATTTTAAATCCACCGGTTTTATTGAGATAGGATCTTATATAATATTTGTTAGTTTCATTTATTAAACTAGTATTTGATGCAAGTATACATATTTCTTTATATAAGGTAATATTTTCTTCAACGGTCTCCATTATTGAAATATATTTTTTTAGACCCTCACTAACTTTATCGATTGTATTCTTTGTTTTATTCTTTAGAATTAC
>NJDP01000033.1 GCA_002254665.1 Desulfurococcales archaeon ex4484_58
TAGCTAATATATTTGCTAATCTAGGAGTTAAAGTATATATTGTTGAAGCATTGCAACACATACTTCCTTTTATAGATAAAGATCTGGCGCTAGCTATCAAACAATACTTGCTCAAGAAAAATGTAACGATATATGAGAATATATTTGTAAATAAGATAGAGATTAATAAAGGAGGGATCAAAGCAATATTATCTAATAATGAGAGAATAGAGGTAGATAAAGTATTAATAGCTATTGGGAGAATGCCTAAAACTAGTGGTATAGGATTAAAGAATGTCTTCGTAGAAACTGATCAACATGGATTCATAAAGGTAAATGAAAGATACCAAACATCTAATCCAAGAATATATAGTGCTGGAGATGTTATCGGACAACCACTACTAGCACATAAAGCTTTACTCGAAAGTATAGCTGTAGCTAAAAATATTGCAGGGGAGGAAATCTTTAAACTAAACTATACGTTGATCCCCCTAACGATCTTCTCTGGACTCGAAATAGCTAGTATAGGTTATACTGAGAAGGAACTAAAGAATAAGAATATAAAGTATAGAAGGATCAGATTACCCATATACTTCTTATCTTCCGTTAAAATAAAAAATGGTAGGTATTCATTTATCAAGATACTTCTAGACGAGGAAAGTAGCCGAGTATATGGGATACATATCGTTGCACCAAATGCTTCCGAGATAATATCAGCTTATCTACCACTATACATGGGTAAAATAGAGTTAGAGGAAATAGCTAGAACCCCCTATCCACATTTAACTGTATCAGAGTCTCTACGTGAAATAGCCGAGTATATTTTAGGTGAACCTATACATATATTTTTAAAGAAGTAACTTTAACGTTATTTCAGATCAATTACTATATAATCTTTTTCATTCATGAATTTCTTTAATTTAAATGATACTATACCACTATAGCTTGTCAGATCAACTATGTTTCTACCAGGTGTTAATGTATGCTTATCGGTGGTAATTAATTGTGGCGGGATAGATGCTATATACTCGTTTACCAAGATCTCATTTTCTTTATTCGAATAAACTATTAATCTGGGTTCTCTATATCCGGTTAAAGGTATTCCTCCAAATACTTTATTTTCAATAATATAACCGGGTATACCCATTGTTATTGGTTGTTGATTATATATGATATCCTGGCTTAGAATAGTGAATGTCCTAACTCCTTGATCAAATGGTGCTGAATCATACCTCCCAGTATTAGCCATAGTATTACATCCTACTACAATTTTATCTTTAACTACTTCTATACTAGTAACTCTAGCACCTAGTGTTCCAACTACTTTAATTGTTGGTGGAGTAAAGTATACCAGTAAGCTTGGTGAAACAATCGTGTTTAATGATCTCTTAATAATCTTATCTCTATCCTCCCTAGCATGGATCACCGAATGTACATATGCATTATATGAAGTTAATAATCCACCACCAAACACCTTTGTATTTACTCTTAATGGTGAGAACATTGAATTTGGTATATCGAATAATCTTATAAAGTAATATTCATTATCAATTATATCACCTACTACAAACCCGCCACGAGCAAATATGAATATTTTACCATAAGCTGATGCAACGGATCCTACTTGTGGATTAACAACATCTTCTCCGTCTACCGAGATCTCCTTATAATTGTATTCAACTGTATTGATCTTATGATCAATTAGATCAATACACTCTATCCCCCTTAGACCAGATGGGTATTGATGTATAGCGAAACATGCATGATCGAGCACTATAGAGCCTTTTAATGCTGGTTTATCAGCTAATTTCTTGAACTCCCCTCCACCACGATCAATACTATATACTCCTAGATTTGTATATCCATCTGCTCTAGCTATTAATAGTTCATCCATATATGGATTATAGATGATCTCAGATACTTCACCAACCCATCTCTCCGGATCATGCATACTCTCTTTCCATAATAGACCGATTTCGTCATCTTCTATATCATAATAATGTAGATGACTATACTTATTACTAAAATCTATTGTAGCACCTAACTCGTTCTTACCACGATAAATAGCTGGTGCATGCACCCATCCACCAAAATAGATTTTCTCGTCAACAGCTTCAACAGCATTATACGTGTCTCCACCGGAGGTTGGTTTAGGCCCTACTAGTTCAAATTCATATTTCTTTCTTAACCCCTCTCTATCGATAAAGTATGCCTCAGCTTCAAATGACAGAGTATAGTATAGTATTCCTCTATGATATTTTAAACCAAATATTCCTCCACTACCCCATTCAGGTCCTTTCCTAGGAGGGTGTTCACGTAAATGATCTAGAATATCCAAAATCTAGCACCATATCTATACTTAAATGTAGATTTTATTAGAGAGAAATATTTAAACATATACTTCTGTATAATTTATTTAAACAGTTAATCAGATTACATGGAGGGATCAACGTGAGTAAAACATATACTACACTAGGTGATCTGAAGCCTGGCAACTTTATTATAATAGATAATGAACCATGTAAAATAGTTGAAATGAGTAAGGCTAAAACTGGTAAACATGGTAGTGCTAAGGCACATGTAGTAGCTATTGGTTTATTTAGTAAATCTAAGAAAACATTAGTTGCACCGGTTGATCAACAAGTTGAAGTTCCTATTATTGAGAAGAGAGTTGGTCAAGTCATAGCTGATATGGGTGATATGATCCAGTTAATGGATATGGAGACTTATGAGACATTTGAAGTTGAAAAAGAACTGATCGATGAAAAGATTAGAGATAAAGTTCAACCTGGCGTTGAAGTAGAGTATTGGGTTATAATGGGTAAGAGAATGGTTGTTAGGACTAGATAATCATTAGATCTCAGGTATAAAAGCAGGTTTTTCAGCAAGAGTTATTAAGGGTATGGATAATCCTGGTTTAGGGTTTTTAGTAAACTCTATCTTCTCGCCATCTGTGGATACTACTACATAGTTCGAATCCTTGATCTTTTCAGCTTCACTACTCTTTTTATCTAATACATAGTAGTAAAATACTGGTAATCCATAATATTTATAGTAATCTCTAAATACACCGAGAATACCAAGATACAGTTTATCGTTGTGAATAAACTTCAGTATATATGTAGTCATTTGAGGTGTGGAAATAGATGATGCTAATCTGATCAAGTCTTCTAAACTATTCATTTTAACTGGTAATACCTTTGTAATCTCTTTTTCATTCACTTCATGTTCGCCTCCTACCAAATCTTAAATACTTATTCAATAAACTATATAATCCCCTCGCTTCATCAATTGAGCGATTATGTTCTCTCTTAAGTTTCTCCCATGGAATAATAATAATTGCCTGTTCATCCTCATTATATCTAAGTATAATATCGCCATCCCGGTTAAATACTAGTGTGGGCATAGCATAGTATAGCTTATACATTCCACGCGAACTCTCTGATTCAATATATACCCTACTACCAGGAACTATTGTATAAGATTCGTTTGTTTGAGATATTGATCTAAGTATGTATAGGTACTTCTTTACCGGTTCATTCTGAGGAAAAGTAGCTATTAAGAAATCTGAACGTATAAGATTTACACGCGCAAGCTCTGGGAAATATAGTTCACGTTCAATCATAATACTAAAGTTAACATTGCCTGAATCAAAACTCTTCAACCGCTTTCCACGACTAAAACCTAGTTGTTCCTCTATTCTATTTAATATAATCTTCCTATATTTTTCGACTACGCCTTCACTCCCACTAGATATGAAAAATGCTGATAAATATTTTTTAGAACCGGTTTTCTCGATAATACATGGAAATACCATGTTTATACCATATTTTCTAGACATATTAATTAGATCTCGCAGATACTTTGAATTATTAGAGAGTGCATATTTATTTACCAGATCTGATCGTTTTATATTAAGTATAGGTCCGTTTGGTTGCATATATGGGAGTATGATCGTATCTATGTATTTCTTCTGCATTCTAATATAGTTTATTATATTCTGTAGGGACTTCTTGTTTCTAATCCTACTCCCAATATATATGTTCATATGGATGATTGCCAGAGAATCTGTAGGTTTCTTGTATTCTTCCCCGAATAATCTTATGATCTTTAAACTTCGACCCCTCCACAGTATTCTCTCCACATAGACTCTAGTGCTTTATTAATCTCAGTGTTTTCAATAATCTTAGTTCTAAGTTCTTCAAATAATTCATTTAATACTTCTTGATAATTACGTTTACCTTCCTCGATCTCCTTCATTTTCTCCTCAAGCCTACGAGTCACTTCAACACTTACAATATCTCTATAGAACTTCATCAAATAATCATAGACTATTTTACCGCGATCGCTTGGTCTCAAAGCTTTTTGTTTACGAGATAATGTCACGTATCTTCTATCTAGTAGGGTTTGAACTATTTTTGCATAAGTACTTGGTCTACCAATACCTTGTGTTTTCATCCACTTAATTACATCATGGAATTTAGCTAGTGGGGGTTCATAGTAACCAAGTTTAACTACTGGATATTCTCCAGTCTTAATAGGTTGTTCTACGACTATATACTCCCTATATATCTCGGTGAAACCTTTCTCAACAATATCAATGATTCTCTCAACATCACCTCTAAAACCATTGAGTGAAACTACTAGTTTCTGTTTGATCACTTGTGCTGGTATCATTTGACTAGCTATGAAACGTTCGAAGATTAAACGATATACTTCATAGTGTTGTCTTGTAAGAGGCTTTACTAGTACAAGTATACCTTCTTTGATCAATTCACGTAGTCTGTCTGGATCAATTGGTTTAGTTGGTCTAATACATTCGTGTGCTCCACCAGCACCCCATGTTCGTGGTTTAAAGTATAGTGATAAACGAGGACCATACTTTTCCTCTAGATAAGCGCGGGCAACAGCTATGCCAGCGTCACTTACTCTTGTACTATCCGTTCTATGATAAGTTATTAATCCAAGCTCGAATAGATCCTGTGCAATCTCCATAACTCTCGTAGTTGATAACCCAAGCTTCATAGATGCTTCCTCTAGTAGTGTATCAGTTGTATATGGTGGTGGTGGATTTACTATTTCCTTCTTCTTCTCAACCTCTTCTAGTAAAGCTTTGATCTCCAATCCCTTCTCCTGAAGACTAGATAATTTCTCATATGTTCCACGATCTATTTCTACGCGTAACTTAGAATCATTAACATTTATTACTATATAATATCTCCACTTATCCCTATCCTGTTTTTCTCGTTCTCTCTCAATAATATAGCCTAAAACAGGTGTTTGTACTCTACCAGCACTAAAGTTTCTATTCTCTTCACAACAACTAGGCAGTTCTTCGAGCTTACTACCTTTCTTCAACAAATACATTAATCTACCATGCAATATATTGAAACAATAATCTGTCCAGAAATACTTTTGCGCGATCTTCGATAATGCGAAGCCTAACCATCTATCCTCAACTCTCCTCACAATCTGTGCCTCAACTAGACTTAAATCAAAATCTCTAGGTTTACGTATTGCTTCTAAGATAGCTCTACGTGTTACTTCATGGAATTCTATCCTCTTAATACTCTTAGCGTAGGGTTCAAGTAGAACTTTTAGGTCCCAACCAATCTTCTCACCTTCAGTGTCAGGATCAGTCCCTATGAGGACTACATCAACTTCTGTTGCAAGCTCTCTTAATATGTTTACTATATCTAATTTTCTAGAGATATCTCTAGAACCACACTTAGGACAATGATTCTTTTCCTCGGTAAACTGGTATCCACAACTATTACACTTCTTGATATCAGTATATATAGGGATGAATAATCCATTGATCTTATCTACTCCATAGTTATATATTCCTTTATCAACTACTAAATCATAGACATGGCCTATACTAGCTATGATCGATAATACGTATTCACCAGTTGCTACATCATATACCATTAGCTTATCTCCAATAAGCCTAGTAGAAGGTTTACCGAAGAAGTTAGCTATAGTCCTAGCTTTATTTGGAGACTCAACTATTAATAATGCGGTTTTGGTTAATTCAAGTGTTTTCTCAACCTCGATTTCACCGGAGAGAATCTTCTTAACCTTAATCCTCTCCTCATTTATCTCTCTTATTAACTTATCAATATCTATTTCTTTTAATGGTTTTATATCGAATTCCTCATAGATCCACTTCATCCTCTTCTTTAAACCATTCAATAATCTCTGATCATCAACTATTATTACAGATAACCCCTTAGTTATTCCTCCAGGATACAATCTAGATGTCCTACCACTAGCTTGTATATATGTGGCTACATCAGGTATCAATAGATAATCTTTACCATTCTCACGAACAAGAGCAATATCTCCCTTCTCTCTCAATTTATTCCAGATCTCTGGTTTAGATAATAGTTCTCTCGTCTTATCTAATGCTTGTATTAACATGTTGAGTAATGGATACTCTTCAACTTCTTCACCTGAAAGCTTCTTTAATAAGTCTTCACGTAATTTATTCATAGCTCCTTGACTTAATCTCCTAAATCTAGAAGTTAATCTACCAATCATTAGCTCTACTTCTCTTTTTTCATCACCTTCAGCTACATCTCTTAATATAGTTAGTATTCTCAATATATCCGATGGTTTAGGTGATTCTAATTTAGAGCTAAACTTATGTCTTGGAACACCAGTAAATATAGCGTATTTTACTCTCTCCGGTAGATCTAGTCCACGAACCATTACTCCATAGTAAGTAGCTACTCCAACTAATAGATCTATTTCACCGCTAGCAAATCTATTGAATATATCTAGGGCTTTACCAGCATAGAATGCTTCAGCTTTAAAACCAGTATTACGTAGTAGTTCAGCAATTTTCTCAGCATATTCTATACCCTTATCTAATGGAACAAATACTAGTCCTCCGTCACCAAGCTTCTTTACGAGATCGATGAGTGTTTTATCGATCGAATCTTTTGGTAAGATATATGTATCAACTATATTTCTTATAGCTTCAGCTCTAGAACCTACTTCGAAACCCAATAATATACGGAATAATTTAGGGTATATACCACGTGGTTTACCAGTAGCACTAGATACTATAACTATTGTCTTGATCTTGTCTCGGATATTTTTAATATATTTATCTAATTCAACTATCTTCTTCTCAATCTCTAAACGTTCTTCTTCACTTAATCTCATAGCTAGTCTTTGTCTAAGTTTCAGATACTCTAGCGCTGAATCTAACTCTTGATCATTAACTCCTAGTATCTTGAACAATATTCTTATAGCTTTACCACTACGTAGAATAGCATCTACATCATCCATTACTATCAACTTATAAGTTTTACCTAGTAGGAGCTCGTAGTTTTTATGCATAAACATGTTCGTGGAGAGCAGTATATCGAATCTACCTTCTTCTATTAATTTTATGTATTCTTCACGTTTACTCTTACTTAGTTTTCCGTGAATGGCTAATATTGTTAAACAATCATCACTCCCCAACTCCTCTTCGTTACATATTTGGATACCCGAGTTACGCGCCAGATTTAATAGTTTATTATAAGCTTGTATCAATAGGGGTGTTGTTGGGAATACGATGTAGATCTTTTCTTTTGAGTTCTTCCTCTTTCTCGCCAGGTAGAGAGCACTTGTCAGTATAAACATTGTTTTACCCGTACCGGTGGGGGCAACTATACTGAATGACCTATTCTTTAATAGCCTAGAAGCCCATGTCTTTTGAGCACTCCAGAGCTTGTATCCACCAGTTATTTTACCAAAGAATTTTTCAAAATCAACTACTCTCTTAACACTGCTGTATAGCTCACTATATTTCTTTAAACTACCTTCTCTCTTTAACGCTTGATAATACCTCTCTACAATACTAGTATAGCTTAGATCCCCATATGTTTTCTTTATATCCTTAAATACCTCTTCCCTTAAACAATTTGGACAAGGAGCTTTATATGAAAGCCTAAGATCACTGTTTTCTCTACCACAATTTGGACAAGCATAACGATATATACCATGTATATGATTTAGATCAACCATCTCATCCAAACCCAAATAAACCAATAAGTATCGATTCTAAATATAAAAATATGGAGTTTAAAACAGTATATAATGTTTAAGATATTTTAATCACTTTATCCGGGTAGATCACTATACCATTATCAGTTATATCGAATGGATGTCTCTTCATACTATGTTTTGTTCCACGCATCTTCCAAACAATAATACTACGTACAAGCTCGCCGTTGATCTCATCTAGATCGAGGCGAACGATCCCATCAGCTGCATGTTCAACACCAGGTCCACCGAATCCTCTCTCTGTAACTGATACTTGTGATACTAGAATAGCTGTTGTACCCATGCCAGACAACACCTTTTTCAATTGTAAAACTATTCCACGTGCTACGGAGGGTTTTGTCAGATATAGTGTTGATACAGAATCTATAACTACGCGTGAAGCGCCAGTATCACGTATTGCCTGTCTAAGAACATCAACTAATTCACCAATATCTGTTGGGTCTTTAACAACGTATTTCTCACGTTTAGCTGCTTCACCAATACCACTTGTAAAAGCGTCTACAACCGCGAATATCCCTTGCTGCTCATAGGGTCTAATATCCCATCCAAACTGCCTCATATTGATGCGGATCTGTACTGGATGCTCCTCTAACGACACATAGATCCCTGGCTCACCTATTTGAAGACCATTCCATAGATACTGTGAACCAAATATAGTTTTACCAGTACCGGGTCCCCCGCTAAGTAATACTACATTTCTCTTAGGAATACCTCCACCTACTATTTCGTCGAAACCCGGAATACCTGTTTTCACTCTCTCAACCATACGTGATCACCATTTAATATTAGGTATTTAAGTCTAATATAATGCTTCCCCTAAATAATTATATGTGAGAGTAGGTGGGATATTTATTTACTCTAAATCCTTTATAGTTAATAGTGCGTAATCACCGTTTTTGTATATTGCTTTGTATTCTATGAAAGAGTATTGATCATTTACCAGCTTAGCGATCCTTCCCTCCATTGATTTTAAAGTATTGTTTGTATCATTCATGTTTACTACTTTAATATAATAGCCCGTGATCTCTTCACCCTTAAAACTAATCACTTGTGGAGCAACTGATTCTATGATCCATCCATCTGTTAATATCTCTAGCCTACTATTATATTCCCTGAATACTAGGTCTGATCTTGTAGCTGAGTAGAGGAACTTATCTATTGAATAGATCATTTGATAAGCTAATTGTTTTGCATAACTACCAGTCATTATTCTATCATACATTTTTATCTGAATAACTTCCCTATAATCTTGTGAAAACCAAATCGTCATATTAGCTCTAATATTATCGTTAGCTGTGTAGCTAAGTATTAGTTTATGTACGTTTTCACCATCTAATCTATCGTCATAAACACTATACTCAACAATAATGTAGCTAGTATTACTGGATGAAGAATTGTAGTAATGGTACTCTAATATACAATGCCTATAAATAGTGATAAGCCTCTCTAAAGTTAAACCTTCAATTCTAACTACATCCTCATCGACATCCCCCGTTCCCATACTACCAGTTGATTCTTCTCTAGAAGATTGTGATATATTAGTGATATTAATTTCTTCACCAACTCCAGTAGATTGTAGACAGTATATATAATAGAGTAGAATAGATACCGATAACGCTGTTATTACAGAGATCAAAATCGCCACGGAGACTTTCAAAACGTACAACCACAAAACACTACTTATTTAAAAGTATAACGATTTAAAATCTAATAAAAATTCTACCAAAACCATAAATTTAAACATACGATTTATAATTTTGATATATATAATCTAAAACGCTTATTAGAATACATATCGAACAAAAATACACTAAAGCCTAGGGTATACACTACAGGGTATAAGTAGGATTGTTTTGAGGTAAGGCCCTATTCTAATCCGAGGACTTTTTAGTTCTTCTTTAACCCTATTTAACGCCTTTGTAATGTGCTTACCAACAATCTTCACAACTAATTTTCCTTCCATAGTAAAAACTTAAATAATCCATGTAATTATGTTCCTTCTTTAAATTTCCAATAACTAGGTCTGTCTACATCATTAGTATTTTATGTCTTCTGGAGAAGCTTATTATTTTGCTATTATCATATCGTCACCTAGATCTTTAGCCTTTAATACTAAACGGGTCTTAATTTGGAGCCAAGTACGTCTGTAAATAGAAATCCGAAACAATAGTATCTCTCTATTCATATCTCGAAGATTTCTTCAGTACTCTCCCCCCTTAAAAGTCTAAGATACGGATAAAGCTCCTCACATCAATACTTTCAACTTTTAATATCTTTATTCCAACCTTCTTACCTCTAATTTCGTTAGGGTTTAAGATGAATGATCACGCCGCCTTTAACTACACCTTCTATTTCAGACAATTCCCCGGTGCACCCGGTACTAATATTTTAGAGAAGATAACCCATTAAGCAGATGCCATCCCCTACCTAGATTTATCTGGGGATGCTCTAAGAAAAGAACTAATGCAACATACGAATTTAATGTGCTCGCGGGGATTCGAATCCCCAGACCTCCGCCGTGTGAGGACACAAAGATATGCAAGAATACATATCAACTATATGCATGATAACACCTAATATGAATCAAGTTCCGTGATTAATATGCACAGTAAAGAACTAGTATATAAGTTTGGTGGGCCCGCGGGGATTTGAACCCCGGACCTCCGCCGTGTGAGGGCGGCGTCCTAGACCATGCTAGACGACGGGCCCTTATTTCTATTTTCTCTTTCTTATTATGAATCCTCTTTATAATCGTTAACTATAGGTCTATTGTTACGTTCCAGGATTCTCTCTTAATCTTCTTTTTTATTAAAATATATTTGTTATAGTATTGTTTAATTTAGCTATTTATTATTAGATCTACTTGTGTATCTGTATCGGTTGAATTAGTGATTATTATTTTATCAGTAACTATTTCTCCATTCTCATTTATTACTACATAATAACCAGCGAGTGGAGGGTTGAAGTGTGCAGGATTTCTTTCTATTCCTCCTTCTCCAGTCATATTATATACTCCAGCTCTACTTAGTAGTTCAAATAATAATGATGTTTCATCACCTACTGCATAGATTGGTTTACCGGATTTTACAGATTCTTTTATGAATTCATGGAGATCTTTATTGTTGAGATTATATTTTATCATTAGAGTATCCAGTAGAATTATATCGGTATTGTTTATTAAAGAATAATCTATATCATATACAGTCTTGTTTACCAAGATACATTTTGAACCCAGCTCTTCTAATAATTTTTTATAAGTAGTGTTAAGTATACGTGTATTACCTATGAATAATATTGATTTATTACAACTCTCCTCCTGACTAGTCGTGTATTGTGGATTTTTTAAATAGTTATCATTAAATATCTTCCAATATATTAATTCCCCGACAAATAAAACAATAGCTATAGCTATCAAAACAAATAATATTAAAACGTTTCTTTTACTAATACGCATGAAATTAACACCACATCTAATACTGTTACAGTAAGATATACTATATAACTATATATAACTATCTCTTGGGAAATAAAAGACTTATTTAACAATACAAAAACCTAGCTACATTCTTTAAAAGACTTCTGAATAAAACATAGTTTAAGACAGTAGAAAAGACAAACATCTACAATAAGAGGAACCACATAATGTAGAAACTTGAATAATTACTCTAGAGATAGAGTTTCTAGACCTGTCTGAGGAACTAGTAGTTATATTCTCGAAGATCCCGGAGTTAATAGAGATCTTAGAGGAGTCTAAACCACTGATTAGAGAGGGTAAAGAGAATGGAGATAAGAGGACATATAGTTTCATGGGACATCAGGATAAGCCTTGGATAGATATTATTTCTAAAGTTAGTGGTCTAGTGTTTAGTGGTGATGGAGAAAGAGTATATTGTCCCAGGCATGGATGGGTTACATACATTGTTGCCTCAGATGGAAGGATACTCTGTGGAGAAGGTCATGAAACACTATGGGATCCAAACAAACCAAAAACCTATCCAATAAAAGAACTTAAGAAGATAAGTCGAAAACTAAGAAACAAGGCTTAGTTACAATCAGAGACAATAGAAGAGATAGAATCTAGCAAAGAACCTAGCGAAGAGGAGAAAAACGAATATGGAAAAGTGAGGAGGGGTAGGAGGATCTATTTTCCACATAGGAGTGTGTTTTTAAAATCTTAAGTTATCTAGTGTTTTTCCATCGAATGATTTCACTATTATGAATCCTAGTATTTTTGAGAGTATAATTAATCATATGAAGTGGGATCTACGGCATAGGAGATTTTGTATATGCTACTGCGACACCATTTTATGACTTGATAATGGAGCATCCATTAGTTGATGGTAATAAATGTTTGGC
>NJDP01000005.1 GCA_002254665.1 Desulfurococcales archaeon ex4484_58
CTTTACCAATTATCAGCGATAGCGGTAGAAATGCAAAGAAGTTACGTAATAAAGCTACTGTTAAAAATCACCAAAATAATAAAGCAACTTTTAGTAAAACAGAAGCTAAACCCCAAATTATAACCGCTAAGAAGCATGGATGAAACCCGATCTAGAGACAGTTTCTGATCCACCACTATATACCAAATAGACACCTAATAATGCAACTATTGACTCAATATAGATCGATAAATAGAATTTTTCGTTCAAAAACGTATATGAAAATATGTGCAAAGAATATGTATGAGTAACTTACAGTTACAGCATTACCGTTGCCTAAGAGCTTTATTTCGTAGATATAGTAAACCCCTATCTTTTAAAGAAAATTTTCTAACTATTTAACAGATAACCCTTTACAAACCAAACTTACTAGAAATACTATGGGTAACCCATTTAAATCACCAAGAGCCACTCATAAATAATGATTATGAAAGATAAAGTGAGAGAAACAAATAAGCTTCCTAAAACATTAAAAAGGATCAAATACACATCTAGCATATCTACTTAATTAAGTCCCAAGGAAACATCCCATAAAACATTAGCTATAAAAACCGGTAACAAACCTATAAGGCTATTGTCTATCCCAAATACCTTCCAATCATTAACTTGCCATAACATAAACCATCAAACCTTCCATAAACAATCTTTAGATTTAATACCGTTATCCCTATATTTCATGAAAAGAGGGAGAAAAGGTTGAGATAAATGTCTGCTAGAAAACTACAAGTAAAAATTCATGGTAATAAAAATAGTTTAGTACTGGTTAAAAACCAGGGGTATGGGTGTCTTCATCCAGAAATAATACTTTTCCCCAACAGTTACCGTGGTTTTAAGTATTGGTTATACTATACACCATATCCACCAGATTCCGCTGAAGAAGTATTTTTAATGCGTTCAAATGACGGTTTACATTTTACTGACAGAGAAGTAAAAAACCCTGTACTAACGCGTGGAAAAGAGAATGAGTGGGATAGCCATCATATAGCCGATCCGGATATAGTATGGGTTAATGGAAAATTCTTTATGTACTATTCGGGTTCTAGATATAAGGGTAATAAGAAAATAACCTCTATAGGACTAGCGATCTCTAATGACGGGATCGTATGGAGAAAATATGAAAATAATCCAGTATTAAAAGCTGATCCAGAGATAAGATATGAAAGAGGCTATGGAAACGCATTAGTAGTAACTACACCAACTGTTATAAGACTTAAACAAGAATACCTAATGGTATACTCGTCTATTGATGAGTCTGGGAAATATTGTTTAAACCTAGCCTTCTCAAGAAATGGAATAGAATGGGAACGTTATGAAGAAAATCCTATATTAAAACCTGAGAAAGAATATGAGGGTAGACATATAGATCATCCAAAACTATTTATTTTAGAAGACCTTCTATTAATGCTTTATCTAGGTAGAAGAGAGAGCGAGAGCATATTAAACCTAGCTTACACATATATTGATAACCCCTATGATTGGAAAAGATATGATAAAAATCCTATCCTTATACATAGCAATAGAGATTACGGAGAAGCCCCGATACTTTATAGGGTTTTATATAAATTCAAAATAAGTGACGATAAGATCAAGACTATTTATAGAACACTACGTAGATTCTCTAAGAAATGTCGTGGAACGTCTACGTGGGATTCATGGATGATCTATAGATCCACACCCTTAGTCGATTTTAATAGAAAACTAGTAGTGAATGATAATAATAAAACTAATTTATATTACTCGGCCTATGACTACTATACAGCAATTCCTTCGATAGGAGTAATAGATATAGAGATAGTTACTCAGTAAACCGTGGAGAAAGGCCATGAAACCAAACATTATACTATTAATTTCAGACGCCCTCAGAGCTATGAATTTAAAGTTTTATGGATACAAAGAAGATACAACACCCTATCTAAGCAGATTATATAATAAGGGAGAGCTACAATTCATAGAAAACTTTTATTCAACTACAGATCAAACAGATCCCTCGTTTACAACAATATTATCTGGAAGATACCCATTAACACATGGGATACTAAGACATGGTCCTGATGTGAGAAAAGAAGATATAATCACATTCAATAAGACGAAAACTAGACTATTATCCGAACTGCTAGTTAAAAATGGGTATCAAACAATAGCAATAGATTTTTTGGGTCGCTGGCATAAAAGAGGATTCAAGATCTACGGAGAACCAGATGAAATACATAACACTAAAACTACGATATCAAAAATAATTAGACATAAGATTATAAAGAAGGTCTTGAAAGGAACATATATTTACGCCCCATATGAGAGTTTAGCTATTAGAATATCACAATTCTATCCCAAACATAATATCTATTTCAAACTAGATGGAATCAGTTACATGATAGGCGCTATTAAGATCTTGGATCAAGTGATAAAAGAGAAAAAACCATTTTTCTTAATGATTCATTTCTGGGATACACATACACCATTCACAAACGTTCCCAGATCTTTATGGAAGAAATACTTCAAAAAGGGTATTAATAGGACACCAATGAATGAAATGCTACGCAAGATCAAAAATGATAAATGGAGAGAGATTGTAAAGAACTATCATTTACGTAGAATAAAGTACGTCGAAGAAATAGAGCCAAAATATAATGGAGAAATCAATTATGTAGATTATGCGATCAAAATGTTAATAGAATACCTAGAAGATAGAAAAATATACGAAGAAACAGTAATATTCCTTACAGGAGATCATGGAGATAATCTCGTGAGAGATGGGATATTTGTAGGACATGGTGGACTCTATCAAAGGGTAATAAAGGTACCATTAATAATCATTAATTCACCATTTAACAAAGATATAAGGAAAAAACACTCACAACATATTGATCTAGTGCCAACAATCATAGAATTAACCGGTATTGAGATCAAAAACTATTACCTTGACGGCGAATCTCTCACTAAAGTAAACAGTAAAAAGACGATTTTTGCAGTTAGCTCGGTTGCTAGGAAGAGATATGCTGTATTATCAGATGATCTAAGGTACAAGTTGATATATTCACCGACAATTGATGATGGAATGGATAAATATGGTGGTTTATGGATGAAAGATAGAATTGAATTATATGATCTAACGAAGGATCCTGATGAAAAAATAAATGTAGCGAATGAATACCCAGATATAGTAAAAGAATTAGAAGCAAAAATAAACACTATCGTAACTAGATTGAATAGAATTCGAATGAAACTTTCGATAACACTTCATAAGTGAAAATATATGATACTACATGTTTTACATATAGGGAATACTGCTGGTATAGGAAGCGTTCTAGCTAAATATCAAAAGAAGTTTTTCAAATGGAAAACAGACGTTTTAGTTAGAAAAGAACTTGATAAATTCAATATAACTACGTATGGAACATATATTTATGGAGGGAGAACTAGCTTCTATATATGTGTATTGAGAATGTTTAGAAAATATGATATAGTCCATATACATAGTCTAGATAAACTTGTTCCATTACTTAAAATCATTGATCCTAGAAAGAAAATTGTTCTACACTACCATGGATCAGATATTCGTGGGAAATGGCATATCAGAAAAAAATACTGGAAATACGCCGATAAAATATTAGTCGCAACCCCCGATTTATTAAAAGATGCACCTCCCTCTACCTCTTATTTGCCTAACCCGGTTGATACAGAATTATTTATGCCCTTGCCTGGGTTAAAGAGTAGGAGAACAGCATTATTCATTTATGGAAAACACGAAAAATTCGTTAAGAGTATTGAATGGGCTAAAGAGTTAGCTAGGAAATATAGTTTGAAACTCTATATTCACAATAGAGACGAGAATCCAATACCTTATCGCAGGATGCCATATTTATTGAATAGATTCGAATACTTCATTGATCATAGATTCGTGCCAGCATTAAGTCTTACAGCATTAGAAGCACTTGCATGTGGACTCAAAGTATTTAGATGGGATGGTAAAATAATAGATAAATTACCAGAGGAACATCTACCATTGAACGTTATTAAGAGGCTATGGAATATTTACCGAGAAATTCTAGAAGACTATTAAATATTAGAGAGGATAAGGGATTGAATGAAGAACGGGAGATCGATGAAATAAGGCATATAAGAGTTAGATACTCTACTATAACTGGTTATTTATCAATAGTATATCGTACATTAACCGGGTTATTATTTACAATTATAGTTCTTAGAAGATTAACTATTGATGAGTATGGATTATTCATGCTTATAATGGCTTATATAACCCTGATGAGACCAGTTATAAATATCTGGTTCTTTTGGATGTATAGATTCTATGCTCGTAAAAGATATGATTTATACGCCGCAGGCGGTAGTCTAAATGTATTATATTCTCTATTATCCACTGCTATTATGTATTCATTAACTTGGTATTATACAGGTGATCAGATACTATCTTTGATAGTCGGCTTCTCAATGCTACTCCAACTCTTTATTCCTTACTACAACACTATAATGTATGCTACAAGACCTTATCTTGTCAGTTACATTAACGTTATTACAGATACCCTTAGGGTAGTTATTGTTTACTTACTAGTTGGTATATGGAGAATAGGATTAATAGGTGTTATAATAACGTTTTTTATGGAAAGTTTATTGAAGATCGTTTTTGGTGTAGTCTTTACTAGTATGAACAAGATCTATGTCCCCATCCCCAAGTCAAAAACTAAAGATTTAATCATCTATATCAAAAACTCCTATATCTCTATATTAAACGTAGTTGGAACACAGTTAAGGAATTCTGGAGAACGAGTCTTAACATCAATCATCAGTGGATCATATGTTTTTCCAGCCTATCTTGGAGTATCATATATATCGAGAACACTCGTTCTAGGGGGAGCACAAGCGTTTACACGTGGAATATATACTAGGTTACTACGTAGCCCTTCTAAAACCGATGTAGAAGATGTATTGCGAATTACTTTTTTAACAGTAGTATTCGTAACCGGATCGATGATCATTTATGCAAAACCCATTATTAGCGTTGTAAACACTCAATATTTAAACATAATACCAATTTTCATCATGTATTCATTTATGTTTGCTATTTTAACCATAAATATTTTAATGATGAATATTTCAAATGCTCTTGAAAAAGAAGACTTATATAAATTCGGTACAGAATTAAAGCATAGTATTTTATTCAAAAACTACATAACACAACTGCTAGCTTCCGTATTACACATAATAGGTGGTACAGTAGTTTTTACCATACTATTAAATGTTGGTTTTAAGGATCCAAATATCTTATTAATGCCCTATCCAATAATTGGTACTTTATCATACATATACTCTACAATTATATTTCATAATAGGATCAAAAGAGAGATTAAGTATAATATACCGTTCAAAGAATTGACTGCCTCGATCATAGGGTCGTTAATAGTTTATTTGGTAGCTCACTATTTGACTTGGAATGAATTAATAATTCATAGTGTTTATAAAGAATTCATCCCGATAATAGTAATCTCCTTTACATCAATATCTATATATACAGCAGTTGTTTACATTATTTCTCCATGGTTTCGTAAAATGATACGGAATTCCTTCTCAATTATCATTAGGAAATAAAAATCTATTCCTCACCCTATTTCTTAAATCTATATATCCTTTTGATTATAGTCCATCTCTTCACGTATAGATCGGTGTATTTTATATCATCCTTAATAATCCGGGAAAACGTAGGATCATGGAGTACATCTGATTCTATGCTTATTGGGGCTTCAACATAGTCTTGGATGATCGGGGTAACATAGAAGTTGTTGATTGTAACATTTATTTTTTCTCCCCTGTATTTCTTCATGATGAATATTCCATAGGGATGATGATCTATACTCTTCTTATTTATGATTATTGAGTCATATATTTTAGGGTCTATTAAATTATATCCTGCATCGTATTCTGGATAAATGAATAGCTCTGGTAGTCTATGTAAATATCTACCCTCAAATACTTCCTCCCGTTTCTTAACCTCTGCTATTCCTTTGATAGATTTTAGGATCGTTCGAACCCTTTCTATATATTCAGGTTTTTTAACGATCACTCCGTTTGATGCTCGTCCTATCATAAACGCTAGTGAAGATTTGTAGTCAACTACCGGGAATCCTATTTTTATCTTTTTACCAGTTATTCTCTCATACAGTCTCTTTAATCTCCTTGACATAGGTTTTATTAATGGATGCCTAAGTAATCTTGTTAATCTACTGTGTTTTATAATCGTTTCTTTCGATGACCTAGCCTCTACATTGTTTAGTGTCTCTAATTTTTTAACTATGCTTATATCATAACTAGGATTTACTAATCCAGCCTTGTAGAGGATGGTATTTACACTAATGTATTTATTGTATTCTGCAAATCCATGATCAGATACTATAGCTACATTACCGATCTCATTATCGATTAACCTGATCAACTTATCGATTATGGAAAAAACTTTTACTTCATCACTATAGGTCTTTTCATATAAGATATCTAGTTTACCCTCCATTGCAGCTTTATGAAAAATGCTATCAGGGTAATGTAGATTTATCCATAGTAGATCTGGTTTATGACATGTAAGCAAGTCTTCGACTATACTTATATATCCTTCCATGTATTTCTTAGCTCTATTTAATTCTTCTTCGAATCCATCAGTCGTGATATGTTCAGATGAAGAAAAATATTTTAAATAAATAGCTTTTTCCTGGGGATAAACAATTGGTTTAGGTGTAAAGAATTCTATTGACAATATTATTGTATTTTTTATTGGTATAATCGGATATGCTGGTACTGGGTTAATTACTATTGCTGATCTGCCTATCATTGCTAACATTTCATGTATCCTAGGGTGTTCTAGATCAAGTGTTGAAACTAGTCTAAAATCGTTTTTTATCCTATCATAGTAGAAGAAATCGTAAATTCCATGCTTAGCAGGATTAACACCTGATAGAATAGTTGGCCATGAAGATAGCGTAACCGGGGGGTAACAGTATAGATCAGTATTTATCTCGGAATGCTCCATTAAATGCTTCGTATAAACCATAACTCCTCTTTCAATTAACTTATTTAAATATCCCCGAGATAAACCATCTAACCCTATAACTCCTATTCTCCGCAAGCATAACACACCATCAATATTATAACATAAACATAATTAGGCATATAGAATATTTAATCACTACCTATAATCATGTTTGTTAGGAGAAGAACGCCGCCGCCGGGATTTGAACCCGGGTCACGGGCTCGACAGGCCCGCATACTAGGCCGGGCTATACTACGGCGGCTTGTCTGTTTTTATGATTTTCGTTTCGGGTTTTTAATGTTTTCTATAAACTTATTATTTAGGGGCAGTTTCTTGAAACTTGTTGCAAGCGATCTATGGAGAATCTATGATGGTGAGAGAAAGCTAGTTAAATGTATGGTTTGTGAGAGAAAATGTGTTATTGCCGATAAGAAAACTGGTTTTTGCTGGAACTATATGAATATAGATAATAAACTCTATGATATAGGTTATGGCTTGTTAAGTGCTATAGAACCTCGACCTATAGAAATCAAACCATTATTCCACTATTACCCCAATAGTTGGGCATTAACGTTTAGTGGTTGGGGATGTAATTTCAGGTGTCCTTGGTGTCAAAACTATCATTTAAGTTGGGAGAAACCATTAGTTAATAAATCAATTAAGTTAGAGCCTAGTGAATTAGTTAGGAAAGCTATAGAGCTTAAGCAACAAGGTTTATGTGCTAGCTTCAATGAACCATCTATACACATAAGTTACTTATTAGATGTAGGCGAGGAAGCGAAGAAACATAACCTATACTTATCAATAGTTACAAATGGCTATATGACCATATACTCCCTCAAAAAATTATTAGAGACGGGATATACAGGTTTTAGTATCGATATTAAAGGATGTCCTGAAACATATAGAAAGTTCCTAGGAGGCTATGCTGAGGTCATCTATAGAAATGCCCGGTATATACTTGATAGAAATGGGTACGTTGAAATGGTATATTTAGTTATACCTAAGGTTAATGATTGGAGAGAATGTTATCAATGGATAATAGATAAACACCTAGAGTATCTAGGTGAAGATATACCGCTTCATATTAACCGCTACTATCCAATGTATAAATATAATGAACCACCCACACCAATAGAGGAGCTATTAGAAATATACAGAGAGGCACGTAAAGCCGGAATAGAATATGTATATATTGGGAATATATTAGATGAAACATTCCAGGATACAAAATGCCCGAAATGCGGTAAATTATTAATAAAGAGACGAGGATATAGAGTTGTTGAATGGAACATTACAAGAGATAATAGATGCCCAAGATGCAACCATAAGATCTCGATCTATGGTAAACCGTTCATCAACTAATACGGGGTAGTGTCTTTTGTACGATGTACTAGTGTTAACGCTACTAATATTTATGATCGTAGCTTTAGTGATCGGAAAACCGGAGAGACATTGGGTTGGCCTCATTCTATTCATAATTTTATTATTAAGTGGTGCTTTATCCATAGATGAATCTATAAAATATATTTCATGGGATGTTTTGGGGCTCATTATTTGTATGAGTATTTACACGTCTTTTCTTGAGAACTCCGGAGGAGCACATTGGATCGCGGAGTATCTTTTGAAGAAAATAAATGAACCAAAACTATTATCGTTCCTATTAATACTTCTATCTGGGATAATTAGTATAGCACTTGACAACGTAACTGTAGTCCTGATATTTGCTCCTATAGCTTTTAAATTAATTGAAAAAACAAGAATAGATCCCATAGCTCTTTTAATTGGAGTTACACTCGCCGCAAACATGTCCGGATCAGCTACCATGATAGGAGATCCTCCTGCAATGCTTGTCGCTAGCCACTATGATCTAACCTTCATGGATTTTATATTTTATAATGGAAAGCCCTCAATGTTTTTTATAACATTAATACCTATGATCATATCAACCTACGTATACACAGAACTAACTATTAAGAAAAATAATGAACTAATAATACCAAGAAAATCTTCTGAAAAAGAAGCTTTGACATATATGGATAAAGCATTTGTTTATGAAGCCTTATTATTCTTATCTATACAAATAATATTGTTGAGCATTAGAAACATTATACATATTTCATTAACTCAAGCAGCATTAATAAATATTAGTGGTTTATCGTTGACAAGAATTCTACTACATAGAGATTACGATTCAGTGAAGGAATCTATAGTTAAGGGTTTTGAATGGAAAACTATTCTTTTCTTAATAGGAGTATTTACTTTGAGTGGAGCATTTGCAAAACATGGTTTAGCGTTAAGACTAGCTGAAGCAATACTAAGTACTGGAAGAGACATTTATGTGGTTTCAACGATTCTTATATGGTTATCAGTTGGTATCTCAGCTGTTTTAGACAATATACCCTATGTAGCAACTATGTTGCCTGTAATAGACGAATTAGCTATTCGATTAAATACTGACCCGCTATCTATAGCGTGGGCTCTACTATTAGGTGCTACTCTTGGAGGCGGTATTACCTATATTGGTGCAACAGCTAATGTTGTAGGTGTACGTTTACTTGAGAAAAAAGGTTATCGAGTAACGTTTTATGAGTTCATAAAGAAGAGTCTGCCCTTCAATTTAGTTAATGTGCTAAGTGGATGGTTTATATATTGGTTGTTCTGGTTACTCTAGCTCTAGTCTATGAAATAAAAGGGTTTTTCATCTAAATCAATTAATTTATTCTCAAGCTTCATTCTCACCCGCAAAGAAACATATTTATCCTCAGGACTAAACCTTGGAGGATGCGGAACATATAGTTTGCCTCCACAAAACGGACATTTGTCTCTAGCTAACGTGTATTTACCACATTTTATACATTTTCTCATCAACCACTTCATTGTTTTACACGCTCATATTTGAACTCTACATTTAACTCCTCAGAAAGAATCTTCGATCTCTCTAATGCTTCAGCTAATATTTTCTCAGCTATTTTATAATCATGACTAATTATTTCAACAACATATCTAGGGGATCCTAATAAGTATACTTTACCCTTCACATTCTCTTCACTATTAATTGCATTATTTATTTCGGAGAGGATCTTTTTAATACGTTCAACACCATCACTCGCAGTACTACGGAGCATTAATATAGCTTTAATTTTAACTGTTTTTATCTTTACATGTCTACTAGCTTCTTTAACCAATACATCAACCCATTCCTCGGGAACCCCTGCTTCGAGTAATGCTTCTCTCCCTCTAATAACAGCTTCTTCTAATCCCGCGAGAGGATCGCCATAATAGTCTTCAAGCTTCCAAACAACATCTTTGTATGCTTCTTCGATAGACTTACCTAGCTTCTCAGCTACAAGTTCTATTATCTTTGAAGCTTTCAAGTAGCGTTTCCACCAAAGCATCTTTCTTCTCTTCTCATTCTCCGGTACCTTCTTTAGAGAAACATCTACTGTTTTCCTCCTACGATCAACCCTGATCACCTTTACAATGATCTTCTGGTTTTCACGTATAACATCACGAATATTTCTAACCCATCTAGAAGCTACTTCACTCCATGGTAGATAAGCTCTCATATCATTGAATTCGTCAAGGGTTACATATGCACCATAATCAAATATCTCTCTCACAGTAGCAACTACATACTCGCCTACACGTGGTAATTCACGTCTAGGTATAGGCATATATCCTCACCTCTCTTCTTAGAAAAATAATTTACAGCTCTACTTTATAGATAGCGGTCATGTAATAGATTTGATAATCGTAAATATCCTCAGTTACTCTATAGAGAGGAGTTAAGGTCATATTCACTAACCTAAACCTATGTAAACCACTTACATGCATAGGTAGCTCGGAGTATACATCGTTTATTACATCATAACCATTCTCTTTAAGAGCATTAACTACTAGCTTCACCATTAATGAATCAAGCATAGCATGTCTCCAAGCAAGCGATACTTCATGAGTATACCTAGCTTTAGCTATATCCATATACTGGTTAACATCTAATCCAGACAATTCAATATACTCAAAAACCCTATCTAGATCACCGAATACTTTAAATGAAGTCTTTGTTCTCTCGTCCGGAGCTGTCGGTGGAATCATTATTACACTACCAAGATCAACAATTTTATATCCACGTCTCAACTCATTTAGATTAACACTTACAGTCTCAGATACAATAACATATACTTCTCTATCAGTTTTATTTCCAAGCAATATCTTAATGAGATTATAAGCAGTTTCTTCATCACTCATAAAAATAGAGGCTATTATCTTCTGTCCAAAAACAGATCCTCTATTATCAGCTATAGTTGAAGCCCTTACTCCCATGTAACCGGTAATCCAATAACTATACCCCCAATAAGCAATAATTAAAGCTTCCCCTGTAAGGTTACTCTTCAAAACATCTAGAGCTTTAAGCAATGAGCTCTCATTAACCTTATACTTCTTTAGTAATTCACGGTAAATATCTTGATAATAGATATTTGGAGGCGTGGATGCGATCGAGTATGATGGAATAGCGTTACCTATAATGCTTCCCACAATAATCCATATAGCAACTGCAAAGTAGATATACCTCGCTCTATCACTACTAACTCTATATAATGAAGAAGCTATTATTACGTAGCTAAAAGATACAAATGGAGCAATAGAAGCAATCGCTATAACTGATAGTGGATGTATAAAGTATGCGAGTAAAACCCCTACTATAAAACTCGATAGAAGCATAAAAGGTAGAGGTTCATTTCGAATATCCTGTAACACCTTGCTTCTAATAACGATTATTAATGCTAAAAGCGAAAATAACCCGATAACACCATAATCAAATATTGGGTTATAGACTTTCATATAATCCTCCGATATGCCTGGGAACTCTATATAGTTTGATAACAACATGTGTAAGTAAATGGATATCGGGAAAGCTGAGAAAGAGTATATTAATCTAGAGACGATAAAACCGTATTCACCGATAGTCTTACTAGCTTTATACACTAGGAACCCCATGATCAACGATACTATTAACAGTATTAATGAAAAAACATGGAATTGTGTTACATAATATGTATTGAAGACGAGATTTAATGGAAGAGAAGTTAACAGTAAAACTAGGCCTATTAATAAGTGTCTCTTATCCAAAATACCCTTATATATTAAGGCTAATAGATAAAAAGAATATATAAATAAAACAACCCACCCATTAGACCAGCCGATCCAGATAATAGCGTTTATAATAGCTATAACTATATATAGATAGTGTTTCCCATATCGTAATATATATGATAGTGTAAGTAGTAATATAAACCAAAATACCTGTAGAGTATATGAACCAATCATGTTATATCTAAACCAATAGGTGAAGGTAGGTACAGTGGCTAAGAGCATAGCAGATAAACCAGAGGCGATATGGTTTTTGGTGATTATATAGGATATAATATATATCAAGAGAATATAGAGGAAACCCATTATTAATGTCCATATATTTGGAGATAAACCCGTATAAGCTAGTAGAAGATCCAAGAAAATAGGCGATTTAGTTAGGTCTCTTCCTTCAAAGTATCTTAAAACACGATCGTTTGTTAAATCATCATTATTCCTAATATAGTTTATAACATGTAAATGAAACCAAGAAACCATATCATCATATATTTCTCGATAGGAGAGGTTTATGTAGGCGTTCCATAGATATATAGTAAGTGCTATCACCAATAAAACGATGCCAGCTACAGATTTATTTCTCATATCATATCATCCCTATCCTCATTATACCAAAGAATATCTACTAAGATTAACAAAAATATAAATGTTGAAGAAAATAATAAAAAATGTTTCTAACATTAGGATAGCTAAACATATAATGGTGGATCGGCTGTGAAAGTAAAACGTGAATTAATTAGTCATTTAATCGATTATGGTTATATAATTGAAAAAACAACTACTCTCCTAATAATAGCTAGTTTCATAATAGTATTATTAACTATTCCTGCATGGCCCACAACGATTAGCAATTATATGAAAAACCCGATCCGCTATGGATTGCCTAGTCTTGGACTCGCTATTCTAGTATCAACTTTACTATTAGCTACTGGTTTAACAGCATTCCTCCTACCATACTTTGAACCTATTCTCAGACCACATGGATTTAGAGAATTGAGAGATAAGAGAATGCTTACTATCTATATAACTTTAATAGCTGTAACAGCTTCAATAACAGTTCTAGTATATCTATTGTTTTCTCTCACCCTGATCATGTAGTTTTTCTAGAATATAAGGTTCTTTAATAAAATCAAGAACACCTAACAAATAATATTTTATAACATCTTTTTCGTCAAGCATGAGAATATCCCCTTTTCTATAGAGAATATTATCTATGCATGTATCATTTTTAACCATAATAATGAATTTTTCTTCATACTTAACCGTGAAACTTGAGTAAATGTTTACGTACAATTCTATGAATCTATCCAATAGATCTAAAATATTCTTATCTAAACTATCTTTAGGAATAAATGAACTCAATAAAGTTTTTGCTAATCTAAATTTAGCGAATAACCTAAGATCATCTATAGTTTTAAAGATTGTTTCATCAAAATATTTCCACGTAGAACGATCATTAAAAGCTAATTGAATAAGAGCATTGTTCATAAACGATTTGTATTCATTAATCTTCGTCTTAGATAAACTGATGGGTTTTGGAGATAAAATCTCCTCTCTAGTCATTCTCAGAAACAAGTCATACATTTCTTGACACCGAAATCACGTGTATCAACTATTTTTACGATATTTTTAAGTATTAAATATAAAGCTAGGGGGGCTTCTAAATAAATCGGCTCACCGCGTCTTAAACGGATCTTTTCACTATAAACAATTAATTCTGCATCGATCAGGGGTTTTACGATAATCCCTCCTTCCCATGGACTAAAGTGTTTATAGCTGAACTCTTTATATGCATCAATGTTGATCGGGTAAACCATTAATCCTGATTTACAGTTCAATGAGAGGCCGAAGCGAGATAATCTAGAAACATCCATTGTTACGACTGGATCAATTTTTATCCGTACCTCGTTGAGAAGAGTATCGATAGTATTAGCAGGGATTGCTATGTAATCATCATATTCTTTAACTTTAATACCTAGCTTGTATGCTGCTTTAACTATCCTCTTTCTTACACCATATTCTCTCCGTGTAAAATATATGTATTTCTTGGATGAACCAGATGGAATTATGCGTTCTAGCTTAAATCCCTCTAATGAAACATATGATGCGATCTCTCTCCTCTCGTCACTAGTGAGAGTTAAAGCGTCTTCATCATATACTTTAACGTGGAAACCTCTATTTCCAGAGAAGTAGACTTTAATATTCTTGAATCCAAACTCCTCCCGTAGAATATGATATAGTTTATAAGCATCATAGAACGCACGATCAATGCATTCATTGGTGATTAGTGGAAAATATAATGGTTTCTTATCATTTGGACAATTATCTATTTTACCTTCATATACTATGTTATTGTTTATACAGATCGAAAGAACCTTATTGCATCCCTTAAATTTATCGGCGTCTATATCAAACATCAAATCCGAGCCTTGCCAACCTTTTAACTCCATTTTATCACTACTAGGGTTCTCGTAGTATGCAGACGAATAATAGAGATGTAGTGGTGTTTTTTTATCAAGTATATAGTTGTATAGTTGATTCATCGATGTAAAAGATAAATGCCTTATATAAGCATTATCTTCAAGGGAATGGAGTGCTATTTCTCTTTTATGTATATATAACGGTTCTTCTAGTGGCTTCTTTGAATAATACTCTCTAATAATGTTTTTTATGAAAGAAAAATTACTCAATTCTAGGAGCGACATAGAATATTAATTTACCTCCTCTAGATAGTGTATATTCGATTTTGCATGGAACACCTGTTCCAAACTCAAATATAAGTTCTTCAGCCGCTTGTGATGCAGCAACAATATCTGATAAATAATCAACTGTATATATTGCTTTAGCATCTTCTTTTGCCTCAAACTCTAACAATGCGCCACTCTCTATTGTTAATTCAATCTCGGCTTCAACAATATCACTAATAGCTTTAGCTATTATTTTCTCTTCATCCTTTACAACATTGAATTCTATAGCATCACTTATTGGTTCAAGTTCTTTAATAAGATCCCTGAATACTGAAGGAGGAAACTTCGCTTTAACCGTGAACTCTACACTTAGCTCTGGTAGTTCCTCAGCCATAGTTTCTAGACTGGGAATAATAAATGTTCGAGTACCACGTCCTATAAAAGATACAGCTAACCGATCACCTTCAAGTGTTTTAAGCTCTAATTCATCGCCTTTAGTAGCTCTTCTAAGTATCTTTGTTAAATCCTCCATATTAATACCTACAACCTCCTCTTTTTCGATCTCGTACTCTAACAGAGCATCTCTAGGTATTGAAAAATCAACTAAAACAATCCTAGAGGGATCAATTGCACGTAGCCTTGCTCCTTTCTCGTTGAATCTATATGCAGCTTCATCAATTATTTTACCAACAGCAGCCATAGAGTATCTCCAAGTCCTAGCATCGGCAAAACGTAGCCTCAAATAGTACACCTCATTTTAAACAATCACAATTATTGATTATCTATGTTGATGGTTCAAAAAAGTTTCTACACAATCACTCCTTACAATAACCCGATAAAGATACTCGTAGAAAATGTGTTAAGTCTTTAGCGCGTTTAATAAGAGATTTAGAGGCTATATATGGGGGTGTAGAGTAGTAAGCTTCATTCAATAGATCGTATAATTGCTCTAGTATCTTCTCTAAAAAATCTTTATCGAAACAACAATTACTCACTCATACTCCCTCCATACATAACCGCATCTCCTACATTTATAGAATCTGGTTGGTGGTTCATCAGCAGCACGTGTCTGGATCATCCAATAGTACGCTTCACCATATCCACAACGTGGACAAATAACGTCCTTTGTTATCGGCAGGTTAACGTTTTCCTCAGAAATAACTATTGTTTTATCCTTCTCAGTATGAGTGATCTTCGTAGATACTCTATAGGTACGTAGATCATTGCTAGAGGCTTTCATTTTATATCCACAACGAATACAAACCATATACACTTCTCCATCAACTTCTTTTACTGGTTTCATTAAACCATGACAACGAGGACAAAATCTAGGCATGATAAAACACCACCCCTTATCTACACAAGTATATAGAATCACTAGTTAATGTTTTTGCATAGATATAACTTAGACATTTGAGGACCAAATATAGATTTCTACAATACATAGTCTTATATACCAGATAATCTGAACCTTCAACAACCTTAAATGGGAGTATGTATTCATATTTATTCTCGCTACACAGAATATAATATGATATCTCCTCATAGGTATTTAGATTCTTGATAACATTAATTAAATCGTACGTATTAGTGATCTTTGAAACCATAACTTCTTCTAAAAATTTCTCCTATAAACCATTAAGACAAGAAATCTAGAATCCCAGTTTACAACTAAGATCCTAGACTCGGGTTTCAACTAATCTTCTCCTCAACTTCTTTTTTAAACTCACTTAAATATCTATGAATATTCTCAACTATTTCACATAATACTTTTTCCATATCACTTTTACTCCTAAAAGTAAAATATAATTCTAATTTATTTTGTAGAGGATGTGGTATTCTATATGAGGCATATATTATGTCTGGGTGGTTTAAAGCTTCTTTAACTAGAAGATTCCCTAACGTATGATCCTCTCCTTCAATCTCAAGTATTAATTCATTCTCTGTTTTTCTTATAACTCTGATCTCCATAGATAAACACCATTAACTCTTTAATTGAAGCTATCAACTGTAATTAACATTATTTTTAGTCTTTATAAGTGTTTAGAAAATCTAGAATAGCTTTTCTCCATTCAACTCTAATCCTGTACTTATCATCTTCATCTTTAATCAAATGATTTAACATAAGTCCTTTCTCATATATCTCGCTTGGATCCTTGTTAGTGAGGATGGATAAGGTTATTACATAATACTTTGTTGTTTTCCCTCTGACATCATATTTAATAGTATCCATTAACTCAACTATTCTCTTAGCAGTATCTTCAATGATTTCTAAAGGAGCATTTGTTACAATTATATGGTCATCAATATCTATACTATGCCCCATATGCTTAATTATCTCAACCAATAGTTTAGGTGGGAAAGTATGTTTTATTTTTGAAACAAGATAATCGATGCTGATCCTCCTATAACCTTTATATTCAATGATCGATTGCTTATATGCTATTATCATCCTCCTTATATATTCCCATGCATTTTTTATATCAGTTTTATAACCATACATAGTTATATAGATACCATTATCCCTAATCTCTAGATCCATTGATCCAACAGCAGGAGCTTTTTCACGAATAATCTCCGCGATCTTAATACACTCACTACTTTTACACGGTATATAGAATGACCTCTTAATCAGTGGCAAGATAAACACCAACATTTATTCACGGAATAAGTAGAATACACTTATCTTTCTAGTCTCATATTGGTCGCAACGAGGACAATATAACCGATCGTCTTTTCTATAGAGGGGATAACCACACCTACTACAATAAGCGACTATAACGCCTAATCCAGGTTCACGTGTTGTTAATTGATATGGATGGTAGTCGTTGAGAACTTTAGCTTTTATCACTTCACCTAAACGAAAAGCTTCGTATAGAGATTTTATGTATTCATTGCTTGCCTGTGATACATGTATTATCCCGGTAAAGTTTATTGAGCGAGAAAATTTTTCATTAATAGCATAGATGTTTACGAATGCTAGATCATCTGATATACCAGTAATAATGCCTTCAACAATAGCTCCTGGTTTCGGCGTTAATGGTTTATCTTTAACATGCTTTATACTAATTATACGTTTGACTAAATCAAACTGTGTAATACCTACTAGTTGCGACCTTATATATCCTTCTTCATCAATATACGCTCCATAACCCGGAATAAATTCTTCTTCAACACCAACGATGTCTCCTGGAGTTACTCTCTTCACTACCCTCTTATCCACTTTTATCACTCTCCTTTTTTAAGACATAGAAGACTATTTTAACTCTATATATTTTCCTCCTATGTGTAACATACATCATGGGTATAGGAAAATATAGGGTTTCTCTATAAGCTATATTGAATCCCAGCTGTGAACTCATCTCCTGTATTAGGTTCTCAAGTCCTCTACTATACTTGTGTATGGTGTATATGTTGTTAGCTATCTGGAGAGCTTTACGGAGAAAAACCATGTCTGCACCACGATTACCCGGGATCACGCCAAAAGGCGGATTCATCACTACAGTATCCACATCCCTTATAAGGAGATCATTAACATCTACAGTTATATAGATTATTCTATGGAGTAAACTAGCAAGCTTCTCATAATCTTTAAGCTTCACCATAATCTTTCTCCCATATTCTAAACAAGAATCATCGATATCTACACAGATAACCCGTTGAGCACCTAACAAGAGTGAACCAAAAGATAATTTCCCAGAACCACAACCAAGATCAACTACTACCCTATTATATAGGTCACCATTCATAAAAGCATGCCAAAGCATATGAGCAGCTATATGTGCTGGTGTTTCATATTGTTCTAATTCACGTCTAGGAAAAGGATATCTAGGTATAGATTCAAGCATTAATTCTAATCCTTTTTTATCAGATACTAGTATCTCCACCAAGGAATCTACCACGGATAAATGTATTTATCAAGTTTTTTCTTGATCAACATTATGTATTCTCCAGGAGTTAAAACTGGTTTATAGAATTCGTTGAGATCATCAATAGGTATTCTAGGACAACTAGATACTATGTATAAGTCTAGATTGAAAGCATTATCTATACTAACCATCCTCTCGAGATCTAATAATTCAGACGATATCTTGACTACCCTAATATCCTCTCTCATCGATAAATTAACTAAGTACTTAACTAGTTCCTCCCTATATTGACCGGGTTTTACACCTATTATTAAACCAACCCTTCTAAACCCTTGATTAATAAGCTTAGATAAAATATACAATCTTTTAGCTAGGTATTTCTTAGCCTCTGTAGAAGCATTCCATAAAGTATTACGGTATGGATCAATACCATATACTGGTTTATCTATAAACAACGCTAATCCCAATGAATGAAACTTTCCTCCAGAAACAACTAGGAATACATCGACACTTTTAAGAATAGATAAAGCTGATGAATACTCACACCCTAAAATCTGTCCATCAAACATTTCTCGATAAACCGGTTTTCCGATATACGCATTGAACCCTAATCTTCTTAGACTAGAAGCAAGCTTCTCCAATGTATTTACATGTTGTATTGAAGCAAGTAAACCAACGTTTCTATATCCTTCTTTTTCTAAAAAACTCCTTATCTCATCTATTAACTTAGATGATATACTCCAGTTATAGAATGCCGGTATATAAAGGGTCTTAATATCAATTCCCCTATCTAGTAGAGGGTATCTATTATGGCCTACATGTATTATTCCATCAACACGTATACGTTGAGCCTCTGAATATGCAACATCACATCCACCATAACTTGGCGAAGAAGAATAGTATGTATCTAAGTCTTTGAACTCTTGAAGAATCTTATCGATGCATCTATATAGAGGTTTTAAACCATCAGGTGCTTGTATAAGAATCTTCCTAATACTGTTTTTTCGAATAAAAGATCTTATCTCATCTACATCGATAAAATAGAGTTCACATATATCATCCATTACTCGCACACTATTGTATAGGTTTTAAACCAGGTTTTAAAGGTTTAATAACGATCCTTGAAGGCAGGGGTAGTTTAGAAGCTGCTCTACGTAGAGCTTCTTTAGCATGTTCTATATGTTCCTTCTTGACACGTACCTCCATTACGACGGTTTTCGGATATACACGGGCAGCAGTACCTATTGGTTTACCGAATGCTTGTCTCATACCATCCTGTAGTCTATCAGCACCAGCGAAAGCCATCATTTTATTTTCTCGTAGAACATGATGTGGAACCACTCTAACTTTCAAGAAATAGCCTTGATCACCTAGTGTAGTGCTTAAATATTTATTAGCCATGATACGAGCTGCCTCCAATGCATTATGTCTGATCTGCCCAGCTTCAAGCATCACAAGCTCTACTCTATAGTCATAGTCACCATGTATATACCCCATCTCGTATTTAGTGATCTTCGGCGGAGGCACACCCGGAATATACTCTTTCCTAGTATATGGTGGTCCACTGAAACGTGTGTAGCACCTAGCTGGTCTTAGAGGCATTATTAAACACCTCTTGAAAGAGTATCGTGTGAATTAATACCTACAATAAAACCTATATATCTTTACCTCGTTATTACTCTATTAAAAACTTTCCCTAAACTAAAGCCTAGAGGATCATTTCTTAGTGAATACAACTATATGTGGGTATAATCCTCCATGCTGTACAATTCTTTCATGTATTTTAATATATCCTAGTTTCTCGATCAACCTGTTGAGAAACGTGTATTCTGTGGTTATTAAGGTCACTCTACCATTATCTGATAAAACCTTATATAGTGATTCTAAGAATGAACTGTAGAGTCTACGTATTACACGTGGATCCCCGTATCTTATCCCGTAGGGAGGATTAGATACTACACGATCAATGTTACTAGGAAAATTATATTCGTGAATCCTCCTCGCATCCCATTGATCAAAGGTTATCTTATAGACTACACCAGCTGCGAAAGCATTTTTCTCCGCGACCTCAACATATCTTTTATTCACATCTAGACAGTAGATATTAGAATCTTCATGTATATAGGCTGCTTCTATGGGTATAGTTCCACCACCACACATCGGATCAACTATTAAATCTTTATCTCTAGTACCAGATAATGTAAGCATGGCATAGGCTAATGTTGGTTTCAATGCTGCTGGATGATCATATAATCTATATCCTCTTCTGTGTAGACTCCTTGACCCAGATAATGATATACCAACAAAGACTTTATCTTGTCTAACAAAAGCGTGGACTATAGTATTTGGTGTTCTAAGATTTACTTTAGGTTTTTTACCAGTAACCTCTTCAACAACTTTTATAACTAGCTCTCCAATAATACGAGAAATATCTATCGATGTAAACTTGTGTTCACCAATACGTTCAGTTTCTACAGCGAAGCTTGTATGTGGAGTTACATATTCCCAGATCCTCCTCTCTCTAAGTATTTGAGATAAACTCTTACTAAACAATACCAGATCCTCGATCCCCTTACCAATAATCCCCTTCCATATGAGAGTAAATACTTTATTAATACTTCGCAATCTATAGAATGCTTCATAATCTACATTCTCTACTACATGATAAACATGTCCACTCATCAATTCATAGGAGATACTGCCACCAAGTTCTCTAGAAATCTCGTCAGCAGCTATATCCTCGATACCTGGGTTAACAGTATACATAAGCTCCAAGCGAAGTATACACCTCAAATAACCTATAAATTGCGTGGTAAGGGATATAATGGTGTGTATTTTCAAAATCATATATAGATGCGGGGGTGCCCGAGCCAGGTTAAAGGGGGCGGACTCAAGACCTTTGTCTCGCCCAGGGGGAGATCCGCTGGCGTAGGCCTGCGTGGGTTCAAATCCCACCCCCCGCACTATTTTTAATAAAGTGTCTTACGGGTGCTGTAAATATTTAGTATCCTATAACATTATAGTTTTTATTTATGGTGTGATCGAATGGTATTAGACGGTATACGTTCAGCTCTTGCTAAGTTTTTGAAGAGCGATAGGTATGAGAGAGCTGTTAATGATTTTATTAAAGAACTTCAAAAAGAATTGATCAAAGCTGATGTGAATATTAGAGTTGTTGTTGAGCTAACCAAACGTATACGTGAACGCGCATTAAAAGAGGAGCCCCCACTAGGTGTTTCTAGGAAGGAATGGTTTATAACAATAGTTTATGAGGAGCTATCGAAGCTTTTCGGTGGAGACCGAAAACCCAGTATTAAGCCTAGGAAGAAACCATGGATTATACTATTAGTTGGATTGCAGGGTTCAGGTAAAACTACAACAGCTGCTAAACTGGCTTATTACTATAAACTTGAAGGGTATAGGGTAGGGCTTGTTTCGGCTGATACATATAGACCGGCAGCCTATGAACAGTTAAAACAATTAGGTGATCAGATAGGTGTCCCAGTATATGGTGAACCGAGGAATAAAGATGCTGTATCAATAGCTAAGAATGGTGTAAAGTATTTTATAGAAAATAATTTCGATATAGTAATAATAGATACTGCTGGCAGGCACCACCGTGAAGAAACACTTCTAGAAGAGATGAAGGAAATCAGTAAAGCTATAAACCCTGATGAAGTAGTCTTAGTGATCGATGCAGCTATTGGTCAACAAGCATATAATCTAGCTAGGAAATTCCATGAAAATACACCAATAGGTTCAATTATAGTGACTAAACTCGATGGAACAGCTAAAGGCGGCGGAGCATTATCAGCTGTTGTAGCTACTGGTGCCACTATAAAGTTTATAGGTACTGGTGAAAAAATCGATGAATTCGAAGTATTTCATCCAACAAGATTCATAGCTAGAATTCTAGGCATAGGTGATATAGAGTCTCTTATAGAGAAAGTAAAGAGAATGCAAATAGAATTTACAGAAAAAGATATAGAAGACTTTATCTCTGGAAAGATCAATATGAGGCTTATCTATAAACAATTGATCAACATAAAGAAACTAGGTCCACTAAGCAAAATCCTACAAATGATCCCTGGGTTTGGAGTTAAAATACCCCTTGAGATTAACCCAAAGGATATGGAGAAGAAAATGGGTAAATGGATAGCAATAATAAACTCTATGACATACGAAGAACTAGATAAACCAGAGATCATAGATAAGAGGAGAATGAAGAGAATAGCAATTGGTGCTGGCGTCGATGTAGATGATGTACGAGAACTACTTAAACAATATGAAGCTATGAAGAAACTAACTAAACAGCTAAAGAGGAGAAAAGATCTATTGGAGAAGCTTTCTGGTTTCAAAATATGAACTATATTCCAACTAGAATTCTTATATACTATACCAATAACGTATGTAGTGATCCATTCATAGAGGCTCTACTACTCTATGGTTTACTTGTAAGTAGAGGGATCAGGATAGATACTAGAGTCTATATCATCAACGATAAAATCATTTACGGACTTGATGGATACAAGCTTAGACATTTACATCCACAGAGAAGGAGTCTTCGGGGTTTTATTGAAAAGATTATATGTAGCGATAGAGAGGCTCCTGGTTTTAAGATCTATCCATTATCTATGCTTCCCTTTTTTACGAGTAGCTCATTAATTATAACACATAGTTTTAATAGCTACTTAGATCATAAGAAACTCATTAATTTTAGAAAATACATACTAATAGACAAGGACTCACTCAATTATTTAGAGAATCTTATCTATGTAAATACTAGAGATTACTTTAGTATTCGTGAAAGAAATAAATTATTCTTTATCATAAAATCACATTACATTTTAGATACAATAATTGGGGGATGGATTAGAAGACTTGGAGAAATCAAATACTATAGTGGACTTCAATGAATTAATTACTAAGGCCTATTCTATTTTGAAGAAATACCCTTTATGCAACCATTGTCTAGGTAGGCTTTTCGCGAAATATGGTTTAGAATTAAGAAATGAAGAAAGAGGATTCGCTGTAAAGACTATGCTTCAAATACATCTCTATGAATTAATTAAGAAAAAACAAGTTAGTGAAAAAGAACTACGTATTATAGCTGAGAATGGAGGTGAACCGTTCACACGTCTATATAAAAAACTATATGAAGAAAACATACAGAGCAGATCATGCTATATATGCAATAACAAGTTATCACGCAAATACTTCGAAGAAATTGCGGCGAATGCGGCAAATAAGTTATTGGATCATAACGTATATAGGTTCTTGGTAGGCGTCTCTCTCCCACCAGAGATTATGATGAAGGAGCTGGAAGTATATCAGGAACTAGGTTTAGAAACAACAGAATCTCTGAAAAACGAGATGAAAAGGGAAATCGGTAAGATCATTAGAGAACGTTATGGGTTAGAACCAGATTTCAATAACCCTGAAGCTACTGTGATCATAGATTTTAGTAATGATACATTACACCTAATAGTATCCCCCATACTTCTCGAGGGGAGATATTGGAAGAGGGGAAGAAATATTTCACATACACCATGGATCAATAGAGAAGGAGTACGTGTATATCCATATAGTATACAAGAGTTTTTCGAGGAGAGTTTAAAGGAAGTATTTGATGCTGAGAAAGTAATACTTCATGCTTCTGGTAGAGAGGATGTTGATGCAAGAATGTTGGGTGAGGGCCGTCCAATGGTTTTAGAGATTAAGAAACCAAAGTTTAGATATGTTGATCTGGGCTTAGTGAATGAATTGATTAGATCAGATCTTATATCTGGCTATATAAATGGATATTCTTCTAGAGCTAGAATAGAGTATTTGAAAGGCGAGGGATCTAAGAAAGCAAAAGCATATAAACTCTTAGTATTTTCGGAGAAAACCTTGAGTGGAGACGAACTAAAGGCTCTTGAAGAATTTTTCAGGGATCGCGAGATAAAACAGAAAACACCTAGTAGGATCCTGAGAAGAAAGAGAGATGTCTTGAGGATTAGGAAAGTATATGAGATAAAGACCTTCCAATTAAACCCGCAGGTTTTCGATGTGCTAATCTATTGTAGTGGTGGATTATATGTAAAAGAGCTTATTCACGGAGATAATGGTAGAACTACACCTAGCTTTACAGAAGTCTTAGGTACTAAGCTTTATCCATTAGAGATCGATGTTTTTGGTGTTGAAACCCTATAGTTAATTGTATTCGTTAAATTTATTAAAAACAATATTGTTTAATGTATCAAGAAATAAATCAAGGTAAAAACGGCGGTGTCAAATATTGGTTAAAGCACCTAAGGGGTATAGACATAGGACAAGAAAAATGTTACGTAAACATATACGCGAGAAAGGAGCTATTCCTCCACTAAGTCTTCTCATGATCGATTACAAGCCAGGAGATAAGGTACATATAGTGATTAATCCAGCTATACATAAAGGTATGCCTCATAGGAGATATCATGGGAAAACGGGTGAAGTTGTAGGGAAGAGAGGAAAATCATATATCGTTAAGGTTTATTTAGGAGATAAAGAGAAGACCTTATTCATTAGACCAGAGCATTTGAGACCAGTAGTATAGAAATAGTAGGTGTAACGTTATGGCTGAGGAATTAGATGTTGAGATAGTTGAAGCTAAGCTTTTATCAAACGCTGAAGCATGGAAGTTGTTAAAAAAAGCCATAGATAAAGTTATGGAACGCGAAGGAAGCATTCCTATGCTTTTATCTAAGACGTTAGATTATCTATCTAAATTCTCAAAGATAGACCCAGAATCTGCTAGCGCGTTGAGGGAGATTCTAGAAAAATATGATCTTAAACAAGAAACCATTGTCATGATAATGAATATCTGTCCCAAAACCATAGATGAACTGAGAACATTGCTTGAGCTTGAAGAACAAGTAATAGAGACTGAAACTGCACAAGAAATTATTGAATCAATTAAACCATATTGTAAAGAATAAAATTACTTTATTCTCTAAAAACCAAGAATAAGACTTAACGGTTTATCTAAACCTAAACCATAATATTACTATCAATATATATAGTTCTTAAACCAAAAATAATATTATGTGTAAACCAAACAATTGAGTTGAACAGAATTGTATGGTTATAGAGATAGAGGATATAGTGTCCCACGAAAACGTAGAGGATACGATAGAGGAGAACATAGAGAACCTGCAATGTACATAATAGATTTCATGGAACTAGGGAATCCAAGTGATCGGCACCCGGAACATAGAAATCAACCATTAGCTCAAGGAGTAGGTACAAAATATTTTACATTATTAGAGGCTGTACCTCTACCAGCTATTCGTCTCGAAATATTTGAGAAAGTAGAGCTCGGCCCTCACTCGAAAGTTAGAAGACCAATAGTGATAAGATACGATGATTTAACTAGTGTTGCTAGAACTAACCTAGAAGAAGCTGTTAAAAGGATCATTTTAGAAAATGAAAAAACTTTCGTTGAGTTCTTTAATATAGCTGAACCCGTGAATATACGTATGCACGCTTTCGAGTTATTACCAAATATTGGCAAGAAAACTATGCGTACACTCATTGAAGAGAGGGAAGTCAAGAGG
>NJDP01000034.1 GCA_002254665.1 Desulfurococcales archaeon ex4484_58
TATGGATATAGATTATAATGAAACCTATCTATACATGATCAACTATTATAATTTGAGTGAATATTATCTATTAATAAACATTACTAACTCTACTACTGAAGTAGGAGGGCAACCTATACCATTCACATATGCAGAGTATCTAAAACTTAACCGTTCGACATTCAAGTATATAGGACACGGTATTGCAGATTATGCTCCCTCAAAAGAGGATCCAGATACACCATATTTATCTGCACTCTATACATTCAACGTATACTATGAATACTCAAATGATACGGTTGATATAGTAATAGATGTGGTTAGTGGAAACAAAACAGCACCCTGTGTGTATTCGGAAACAACACCATTCCTCAGAATAAATGCATCATTATTCGTTATACCAACTGATTTCGCCGGCGATTATGGTGAAATAAACCCTGATGATCTAATAGAGTTCCACGCCCATAATGTGCCAGCAGACTACCTAGACAGTGTGTATATGATATATAGATTCAACTTAACAAACACTACATACGACTATAACTTCTCATTAACAACAAATTGGATCATATACTTTGCTTGGGCAGATGGAGTAATTGATGGTTTAGTGTATTTGCCGGAGCTACCTTACGCTGGTCTCTACTATCAATGCTACCTAGTGTTTGACAACTATAAGTGGATAACAAACTCTACATACCTAGTAAAGATTGAGCCATACACACATATATATGTGTTAACAGAGACTTCAGCTTATACTGAAGACGCTGATGGATACTATATAGGAGAATTCATCTATAGTTATACACCAGAAGCAGCTCCCGGCGACTATATAGTTATTGAAGGACATGGCTTTAACTTAACAGATCTAAGCAATATTAAAGTAAATGTATTTGGTGTAGCTAATGCAACAATCCTCAATATCTCAACTAATATACCAACACTAACTAATACCTCAGGAGGATACTTCTTAATGCTAGTTAAACTAATAGACGAAGATACGGCAGGTATTATACCAACAACCTATGGTCATGGATATATTGTTACTGGTACACCCATATCACCAGGTAGTGGAAACTTAACCATCGGTACACTAGATACACCTAATATTGATGTAAAACCATTCACAATTACAACCGGCGATCCATATAAGAAGGTGCTATTTAATCCAGACTGGATACTTAATGAAACTGGGTACTACATTAACCATACGAAACTCGGAGACCCATACACCTACTTCATAGTAGAGTATGAGCTACTACCATATCCGGGCGCTGAAAACGATGAATTTGTTGAGTCTTATTGGAAGAACCGTACATGGATGGAGATCATTGGTTGGACAACAACACCATTCGAACTAAAACTCTATAACAAAGAATTCGATATAGTGTTTGAATGGTTAACAATATATCTAATGGACGGATATGCACTTGTTGATCTATACAATGCTACAATACCGTTCCTACCATATGGTGACTATACGTTATTAGAAGAAACATTAGCTAGTGTAAACAATAGAACAGTATTCACGGTCCATATGGGTATTGACGTAGATGTTAGCTGGTGTAGAAATGGCACGTTTAACGTAACAATAGTTGGTGGGGCACCAAACACCGAGTATAACTTAACTTTCTACTACCAAGTATACGAGCTAATATATGGTAAACATAGATATGTTAAACCACACTGGACCAATGAATTCAATATTACTGTTATAACAGATAGTTACGGCTATGGATTCACATCCAAAAACCTAACAGATATATATAATACTAGTATGGTGACAAACGTTACATGGGATATGATCGTATTATTAAAGTTAAATGGTACTGGAACACTTGATCTATGGTTCTTAATGAATGGTTCACTGATCACCTTCTACGATAACTCAACAACGCCTATAGCATACCTACTAGGACCAAGCGATCTAGACTATGAGACAAACTTCTATGTCAACGCAACATATAATGTAACAGTAACTAGAGTAGCTGTCTACCACTTAAACGCAACAAGTGTTACAATATCAGTAACACATACAGCATTACCCGGTGATAAGATAACTGTTCAAATATTCCCACACAATGGTACATCGACATTGAACCTACTAGTAATTCCAAGTGCTCTATTTGAAGAACCAAAGCTTATTGGTTGGTATCTAGACGTTAGATTAGTAGATCCATACGCTAAACCATACGGTACAAGCGCGATTATTGATAGAGTTGTAGGATACTATGCTGGTAAACTAATAGTTGGAGATGTTGATGAAGATGGAATTAACGAAATATGGTTCACTGTAAACTTAACAGCACCACTAGTACTAGGAGAAGATAAGACTTATCGTGTAGATGTAAAGTTATTCCTAGCGATACTCGAGCCAGAAACTAATGTTACAGGGTTAGAAGTTTATGATTATGGATGCCGTGTGAACATGTCGATCAATGGCACGATCTATTGGAGAGGATATGGTACACACTTACTATTAGGTTCTGATATGCAGACGGTAGATGTATTAGGAATAGTATATGCTAAACTAGAAGAAATAGTTAATAATACGGTAGTTCTAGAGGCTAAGATCGATGATCTAACAACATATATTAAAGTAAATATCACAGAGCTACTAAGAGAGATAAACAATACAGTAGTTAAGATACACAACGATACAATGATTATTAAGGATGGTGTTGCTAGATTAGAGATCAAGATGGACGAGTTATTCAATATAATGGATGAATTGAAACGTAATGTAACAATATTACTAGCATGTTGTAACGATGTATATGATCTATTGAATGATACCTATAACTTACTAAATGAAACATATACATATGTTTTAAAGATCGATGGTAATGTAGAACAAGTAATAGATCTTATTAACTACGAAGTTATACCGAAATTCTATGAGCTATATGATAATGTTTCCATATTAATAAACATATCTAGGGAATGGATAATCGAAAACATAACAGCGATTAACAGGTCAATTACAAACTTAATAATAACCAGCAAGAGCGAAATAGAATCAACACTACAAACAATACTAAATACAATGACTACGAAATTTGATGAACTCTATGAAAACATAACAACTAACATAACAATAACCGTGAATGATGTGGGAGCAGAAATAATTGGTGTAGTTAGAAACGAATCAAATAGATTAGAGCTCTTAATCAATCTAACAAGAGATACATTAAACGATACAATTATAACAATATATAATGCTCTATCAACGAAAGTCGATAATGCTAAGTCAGAAATTATAAGTAGAATCAACTCTACTAAGCTTTACTTAGAAGCATTAATAGTTAATAAGACATTAAGACTAGAAACGCTGATTAACTTAACGAACACAACAATTATATCAACACTAAACACTTCAATCTATAACATCTATACGAAATTAATTGATAACATAACTAGATGTTGCAATAACTTATCCAATATGATCCAAGACTTAAAGTTGTATGTGAATGATACTACTACGTGGATCATAATGAATATAACCGATATGAATAGAACTATACACTACCACTTAGATGTAATAATGCAGGATATATCAGCAAACTTCACAGAATTAACCAATATAATTCTAACTAGATTTAATGAGACAATTAATAAGATCGAGAACGCGACACTAGAGATCAAGGGTAGAATAGATGATACAAAACTATACCTATCATCACTAATCGAGAACGAAACCCTTAGATTAGAGACTTTAATCAATATAACGAAGGAAGAGACTATACAAACACTTAACACATCAATATATCAGACATACATGAATCTCATGAACAGGATTATGGAATGTTGCAGCAACATAACCAATGCAATCCGTGACTTAAAGTTGTATGTGAATGATACTACTACGTGGATCATAATGAATATAACCGATATGAATAGAACTATACACTACCACTTAGATGTAATGACTAAAGAGATAGGTAGAAACTACACACAATTGGTAATGTATATTGCACAAGAATTCAATGAGACATTTAATAGATTAGATGAGATCGAGGCAAACATTACATATTATATCAATGCAACTAGACAGTATCTTGAAGGAGTAATATATGATGTTAGAGACGATGTACTCACAAATCTAACTATAACATTAGATGATATCAAGACTGATCTAACTACTCTAATCAATACTAGAGTCGATAAACTAGAGATGATGATCAATGATAACGTCACAACAATACTAGCAACTATTAGGAACGTCAACTTAACAATAGTTAATATGTTAAATGAACTAAACATTACAATCTATAACAGAACGGCATGGATCATGGCTGGATTAATAAGTATGAATACAAGTCTGCATGAGATATTAGAGGAGTTGGTGGACAACATAAACTATACTAGAACGACAATTATTACATGCATCAACAACACTAAGATGAGCCTAACAACGTTAATGCTAAATATAAATGATACATTAACAATGTATCTAAACGGAGAGTTCAAGACATTAAAAGATATATTAGCCGATCTCCGTGAAAACATGACTAATGAATTCAATGCTATGGATCAGACACTAGATAAGCTCTCATCCGACTTAACATCTATGATGAACAATATGAATAAGACATTAGTGGATATATTAACTTCAAAACTAGATACAACAATCAATATAGTATCAACTAAATTAGATGATACAAAGAGTACGGTAGAAGATAAGTTAAAGGCTACATCAGAGCTATTATCATCAAAAGTAGATACTGCATCAAAGAAGCTAGAAGATGCAGTATCCTCCGTTAATAGTAACTTAACAATATTTGGTGCAGCAATACTATTACTTGAAATAATTATACTAGCATTAAGTAGCTTCATATTATATAAGAGACCAGCAGGCTAAAATTTAATTTTAAATCTTTTTTACTTTCTATTCCATTTGCATATTTTTATCTTCCTTAAATTGTAGAGGGTTACTAGAAACTATTCTTTTCTGAATATCTAAATAGAAAAATTCCTCTTACTCTCTTTATTTTATATAAGGGTATAGAGTCATGTACGGAGTTTCAAATTATTTATCTCTCGCAATAGTTTTATTTCTAACCATGTTAGTGACTCATAGTCTCCTCTACTCGATATCGCAAAATCTAGATATCATTGAAAAGAGGATAAATAGTGAGAATATACCAGGGGGTATCTCGGTCAGAGTATTTGATTCTACTAAATACATCACTATTAATAAATCAATTGTCGATAACATTATTTTCATTAAGGGAAGCTATAAAGTGCTGATCAATAGTACTGAGATCCTTATTCTCTACACAAATGCTAGTGAAGAATTAGTAATCGTCACAGAAGGTGATCTATATGTTGTTTAAAGGATTAACTAGCTATCCAGTATTTGTTCTAACATTAGCGTCTCTACTAGCTATAAGTTATTTAGCCATATCAATATTCGACCATATATCGCAGGATCATATTGATTTAATACATGATAACATATTTTATGGTATAACATATAGATGTATCAATAATACTCTATACTTAGAAACCTCTAACCCTACATGGGATTATATATTAGAGCTTATAATATTTAATAATGGAACTAAAACTTTAATAAAAATTCCAAGATCTATTGGCTTTCTATATGGCCCGATTAAGCTATATAATAACGTTGATCAGATACTATTCATAGCTCCTGGTCAAACCCCATCTATAATTGACCGTGTCGTTTTCGAGAAACCAGTGTCTAGTATTTCTCGTGTTTTCCAAGGATATTATCCACCAAGCATATTGATTAATTATAACCATGAAGAGTTGAAGGAAGTTTCTTCTCCATATAGCTTATATGAATTCTATATATTGAAACCCGTAACCATGGTAAGGAATAGTATAGTAGAGAAGAATACCACTTATGCCCTAATTGGAGAGGAATTAAAAGTATTGAACAAGTCAATACAAGCTTTCATAGTCTACAATGGTACAATTGATCCTGAAGTAATAAGTAGTAGATACTATTTGATCCTAGATACTTATGGTGAAGCTATAGAGTATAGAAGGTATATCCTAAATCTTTATCCGAGAAAGACATATACCTATCTCCCAGACTATATCTTTTTATCTCAAATAGCTTATAGTAGAATCGTAACATTAACTACAAATATATCTCTACCAAGTATTAGTGTTGAGGATCAAAAGGAACTAGTGAAAATTAATATCACCCATAGAATACTCAGTATATCTATAAGAGACATATATGGTTTTCAGCAAACAGCATTGATTAATGTATCTTATAAATTAATTTTATCAAACAGTACCATAAGAAAAACAATTGATTTAGGATATAGAACTTTTTACTCAACAGAAACACCGGTAATTGAATTATATAACTACACCATATTAGGTGGAGGAGACTATACTGTTTCTTTAAACATTGTCTATAGAGTATCATTGATAACAATACCCTACCTCCCGATACGTGTATCTATAGGTCAATATGTCTATGGTGGATTATCGTACAAGGTGTTTTCAACATATAGCTTTGATGAAATACGTGTTAGATTAGATAATAATGAAATATACATTTACCCAATAGAGAATGATACCTCGGCAGAGATCACAGTATACAGTAGTATAGCTAGTAATTACACGATCATATATATTCGTGGGCAAGGCTACTTTAATGCGTCAACATATAGTTTAGAATATAGTGGTAGGAACAAAGTATATGTAAAGACAATTATTTATCCTAAAACAGTTATATGGTTAAATCAATTTACGGGCTTAGAAGCATACGGTGTCTATTCAAGAGAATATATCCTATTAGAGAATGGTACCCATAAATTGATTGGTCTATTCTTTGTGGGGGATAAGGCGTCGATAGAATTGTTTTTCTATCCCCACATACTATTTAATACTACAGAATATATTGTTTTAGATGAAAGACAAGAGTTGATAGCTGGTTTAAGAAAAGATCATGTACATTTAATAGTAGTGAATAATACTGTATTAAATATAACTGATCCTGAATATCATGGATTCATATATATTAAGCATGTAGGTTATGAACATCCATTGCTGATTACGAATACTAGTCTACCAGTTAAGATCGGGATCAAGTATATTGATGGTTATGAATCATTTTTTATGATAAACGATTCTATCGTATTACCTCTTAGGAACACAATAGTTAGAGAGATTAGTATGGAGGTGAATTTAAGTGATCGAAAAGGGTATCTACTATACTCTACACTTAAAGGATATATTGGATTCTTTGATGTAGATGAAGGTTTAGTATTTGAGATCAGATCTATTAGGGAGATCAACATATTTGGGAAAATCTATAGAGTAGTAGTTGTTAACAATAATGATTTGATCATATATAATACTCGATAGTTTCGGTAAAGCCGGTAATTCTTAAACAAATATAGGGATAAATAGGGGGTGGAAGTTATTGAGTGATATAATATCGTTTATTCAGGACTTGATAGTAAACATAACGATCATAGCTTGGATCATATTCTTCTTAACATGGGTTATTGGATGGGCTATACGTGGATTACCAATACCTTTCATGAGGGTAAAGAGAACTGGTGAGAAATTCATTGAAGATGCTGTATGGGCTGCTTTCTGGTTAGCAATGGGTACATCTGTCTTTGCATTGATAGCTTATATAGCTAATACGTTTTATCAACCATTACCAGAGCCTCCAACGATCTAGCTGTTTAGTAGGATTATTTAGTTGAAGGGAACGTGTCTTGGAGTTACTAGTTATAGCTTTCTATTTATCTGTATTAACGTATTATCTCGGAGTACTTATCCAGATGCTTCCCATCCCATTTTACGGTGTGAAGAAATGGGCTCCTCAATTAATGGTTGATAGTGTGTTTTCAGCTATACTTGTCTTCTCCTATTCTCTTATACAGTGGATTATCGATTATCTTGGACATATACTTGGTGTTGATTGGAATGCTTATTATCAATGGTTTTTTAATGAGATCAATTTCGTTATATCAACTATTTTAACACTCAAGTTTATAGGTATGGGGTTATCTAGTATAGGTTTGAATTTCTTAGCAAATTCTCTTATCTCTCCACTCATATCTAGTTTAACCTATCTATTAGTGTTTCTCATAACATTTTCTCTATTTGTATCAATTATTGTTACATTATCACCTACACTAATAGCTCTTGGAATACTACTACATGCTTTACCTTTTAGATTAGCTCGTTCAAGTGGAGCTACTATCTTAGCTGTTGTTATAGTTTTCAGTATAGGTGCTCCACTAATGCCTCAATTCATAGAGCTGATATCTTCACATACAAGTTTAACTAATACCATTAACTATGGATATGTACCAGCATATATTACCGTTTATGATTTAAAAGGAACCCCTCTACCTTACTACCTATACGAGATATATGATGAAAACAATACTTTGCTGGCGAGGTATTTAGCTGATGAAAAAGGTTTAGTTAATGCTTCATCCTTATTTAAGGGCGTACCATATAATAGACAATCTATAACTATATCTCTAGCTGGTTATATCTATAAAACAATCTATGATCCTAGAAATGAGAGTATTAGTAAAATAGCTAATATCACCTATAAACTAGATAATATAGTTTCTGTAAAAACATTACGTTTATTAGCTTTCTTTAACGAGGAAAAAGCTGTTTATAATGAGGCTACAGAGAATAGTGTTTCGTTAACAATAGATTCTTCGCAAAATACATATGTTGTATTGATCGGGCTTAAGAGCGATGATCTAATACTACATGTTGATAGAGTGCAAGTAACGCCAAATGAGAGATACGAATATGAATGGGGTGGAGTGGAGTTCAAAGCTTATAAGTATTATTTAAAACCCGGTAAACACATTATTCAAGCATCTTTCATAGGTTCTGATCGAGATAAACCTTATTTCAAAGAAATATATTATGCTAGAGATACTTTAAAGATCAATATCAATGAACCTCTATCAATGATCTATCCCGTAGCTATACTAATATACAGGTTATTCATAGCTCCAACCGTTTATTTCTCAATATTATTCTCTTCATCCCTAGCATTATCCCGGTTATTAGGCGGCTCATCATCTAAAATAGCGCATGTCCTGGTGTCTGGTGTATGAAGTTTGAGTACATATTATGGTTCATGATCATAGTGTTTTCAATAATATCGATCATTAATGGTAATGGATTAGAATGGATAGTTTCTTTTCTAATCATAATAATTGTTTTTAAAATCATTGTATGGTGGTTAAATCATGGTAAGTTTAAAGTATTTAATAAGTAGGGTTTTGAATAGAGACTATGTGCTAGAGATACGCCCGCCGGATTTAATAATTAAAGATAATAACAAATACTATGTTATAAGGTATTTGATCGGGGATGAGGCAAATTATAGTGTTGAAGAAGCTAGTCCTTCTCTCATTAAAAAATACGTAAATGTCTATGCGGGTTTATTGGACAAGTTGCCGGAAGGTTCGGAGTTCAAGGTTATAAAGAAGAAGATTAATTTAAACGAGATCACCTCGAAGATTAGTAATGAGATAATGAATCTTAAAGCTACAATTGATGTTGTCGAAGAACCACATATTAAACAAAAGGCTATGGTTAAATTAAAGATTTTAGAGAAACTATATGAGAACATCATTCGAGGTAGACCGATAACTAGGTTGAATCTAGTTATTAAGATCAGGTCTCATGGTAGGGATCTAGATAAATGTAGAGACTACTTATCTTCTTTATCGAATATTGTCAAAAACATACTATATACAGAGTTAGGTATAAAATTGAAGGAAGCGAGTAGACGTGAGATAGAAGAGATAATCAAATATGAGTTGGGGTTAACGATTAAATCATCACTCAAAACCATAGTGGTAGAAACTGAAAAAACAGCTTCTATCCTCCCAATACCGAGATATAAAAAACCATTAATGGAAGAAGCCACAGGCATCCCGATTGGCTATGATCTAGAGACTGGATGGCCTGTTATTATTCCATTAAAGACGATTAACAAGCACATCTTAGTCTTAGGCCCAACAGGTAGAGGTAAAACAACTTTTCTCGCAAGTCTAGTTGAAGGATTGATAAGTATTGGTGATGCTAGGGTTTTTGCAATAGATTTTAAAGGTGATCTAGCTAAACTAATCAATAGTGATTTGATCAATATTGTTGAGCCAAGAGATCATATTATAAATATATTAAAGAAACCTAGTTTCTTCAATATTGTTGATTGGTCTCTAGTAGTTTCGGATGTACTATCTAATTCGTTGAAACTAGATCATGAATCTATAGTTAAGGTTTTAGCTAAGATATTCATGGCTAAGGATCTGGATAGCGTTGAAGAATTAATTCTTGACTCGGATCTTTCTATTTTATCTCCGATTATAGAGCTTTTATCTAGTAAACCAGATTATGAGCTGATCACTAAGCTTATCCAAGAAAACACTTTGTTTAATCTTGGAGGTTATGGTTCTGCTTTCCAAAATACATATGGTGGTTTACTTGTGCACTTATATAAGAAAGTTTCTCTCGAGAAACAATATGACGAGAACCTAAGAGTACTAGTTATAGATGAAGCTTGGAGAATCAGTGGTTTAAGGGGTTTACTTGAGCTTGTGAAGGAAGGTAGGAGTAAGGGTTTAGGTGTAGTGCTTGCTACCCAGAATCCCAGTGATGTTCCAAGGGAGATTATAGAGAATTGTCATTTGATAGTGATGTTTGGTTCTGTGAATGAAGATTATCAGAGGGATGCTCAGAGAATACTTGGTTTACCACCATATATTATCAATAAATTGTCCTATCTAGGTGTAGGTGAAGCTATATTATTGAATGCTCTTGACCCACACCCAGTAATATTGAAGGTAAGAACTCCAACTACATTATCTGGCAGTGAACTATATAATAGCTACTAGCCACTATTTCTATTAATAGATGATGAGAAGCGGGCTTAACCGATCATTTCGTGGGGAATGTGGCCGTATCTGATCATAGATACTTTTTAATATTTATATTATGAATTGTACAATAGTTTATGTGAAAAAGTTTTAGGGGGTGCATGTAATGGGTGGTAGACAGAGAACCAGTTTGTTTCTAACAAAAGAACGTTCAAGTGAGAAAACTGGTGGACAGTCTAAGGGTAAGGTTAGGGGAAAGAAGGGTAAATGAAGAGATTAGTTGTAGGTATTCCTTCTAGTATATTGAGTGTTGAGCATGGATTATTGCTTAAAACTATGCGTGTATATCAAGTGATCCGTTTCTCCTCGATCTATAGTGTGTCTGAGATAATTGTTTATAGAGATCCTTTCACTAGAGATAAGGAACATAATCGTTATTCCCGGTTATTTAAGAAGATCCATAGATACCTAACTACTCCTCCTTATCTTAGGAAGAAGATCGTTCCTTTAGATAAGGATCTTAGATTTATTGGTGTTGTTCCTCCTTTAAGGTTAGAAATATATAATGTATCCAGCACTGGTTTTATTGGTGAAAAGAGACTTGGATTATTGATTAGTAGAAATGGTAGGTTATATGTTGACCTGGGGCTGGATCGCTTATTTGAGGTAGTTGATCAAAGTAGATGCAATGATGAGCTAGTATATGTTGTGATCCAAAGTTTAGATCCTCCTAAAGCACGTTGTTTAGATGAAAAAGACAATGCCGTAATCATTTACACATCCGGTACTACTGGGCAGCAGAAAGGGGTAATGCTAACTTACAAAAATCTTGGCTTCCCCATAATGACCT
>NJDP01000035.1 GCA_002254665.1 Desulfurococcales archaeon ex4484_58
GTTGAAGAAGGTTTTCCATTCAGTGATCTAGAGAAGATATTGTCCTCTCTAACCAAGGTTTTGATCGAGAATAACGTTGCTTTAATCGGTGGAGATTTCAAAGTAATGCCTCGTGGTAGTATTGATAAGATTGTTTTAGGTGGATTCGGTATTGGTGTATCCAAATATGAGCCAGTGATCGATAGGATCGAGCTTGGAGATAAAATTGTTGTAACAAGTTATATTGCTGAGCATGGATCAACAATATTAGCTGCACAACTTGGAATGCTAGATGAAAATACTAGTCTCCGTAGCGATAGTAGACCATTAGTGAAAACAGTACTACCAGTTATTGAGAAGTATAGGGAATACATAACTGCTGCTAGAGATCCTACACGCGGTGGTTTAGCAATGGTTCTCAATGAATGGGTTAGAGGTACGAAATACTCGATTATAATTGATCGAACAAAAATACCTATTAGAGATGAAGTGAGAAGCTTTCTCGACGCACTTGGGATCGACCCATTAACTGTTGCATGTGAAGGTGTAGCTGTATTAGCTGTTAAACCAGATGCTGTTGATGAAGTGGTTGATATGCTTCATCGTCTTGGAGAAAAACAAGCAAGAGTTATAGGTGAGGTTATTGAACCAAATAATGAAGTACTGATGGGTCGTGTAATAGCTATTACTGAGGTTGGAGGTAAAGTTGTTATACAACCAAATGCTTTAAACCTACCGAGAATATGTTGAGGGGTGATCAAGATGTGTTTAGGTATACCAGCAGAGATCATTGATATCAGAGAGGAGAATGGCGTTAAGATCGCTAAGGTTAAAATGGGTGGTGTTACTAAAGATGTCCTTATAGCCCTCGAAGACGTTAAACCAGGAGATTACGTAATAGTTCATGCTGGTGTAGCTATTGAGAAGATAAATGAACAAGAAATGAAAGAGCTCGATCAACTACTTAAGGAAGCAGGAATTATATAAAGTTATTTTAGATTCAACTAGTAAACTTGTTATTCAACATATAATACTCTAGAAAAACTGTCCCACTCTATTAAAGTCTTTTCCCATCACTAATCTAAAATATTCGATATTTTAAATCAATCCTCTTACTATGATCAAATTATAAAGAATAGACTATAATGTATTTTATTAATAAACTAAATTTATTGAAAACTATTTAAAACGATTGTTTTAATTTAATTGAGAACGTAAAATTTATACTATAGACTATATATAGAATTAGATGACTAAGTCGAATTAATTTGAACAGTTTATTTTTTATAGAGCTTGCGGAGGGAATACATGAAGGAGAAGTTTGTACCTATAATCTTTTCGTCATTATTAATTATTTTACTCGTTACACTACCCCCTGCTAGTCTCTCGGGATCATATGGTATAGGCGATAATAGTTCTTGGACTAGATCTAATCCTAACTCGTACATGAACAATATTAACTATCAATATAATGGTTACTTCGATAAACCCAATATTTTAGGTTCTGGGAGGAGTGATAGAGACCATATATTAGGTGCAATAACATATACATTGAGTATAGTAGATTATTACAATATAATTGATAAATTATCGTATACCACAATTGAAGATATTATCAACCAATTACATCAGACAAATATTTCATCTACATCTGCATACATGAACATTTCGTATATGAGCTTAATGGACGATATATTGTCTATTAAGGAATCAAATTCTACTAGAACAACTATAAAATTAAAATGGGGTTTAGACGACCCTTCATATTGGATTGAGAGATTGAAAACTCCTTTATGGGAGAATGGAACTAAAATCTATGTATTTGGTAATGGAGATATAATCATTAGTGGTAGAGTCTATAAACGAGGTAAAGAATCCTCTAATCGTACAGTAATATCTAAGATCAATAGTAATGGTTTAGTTGAATGGTATAAATACTTAGAGTTTCCGGGTAAAATAATTACAGATTCACTATATGTTGATAATAATGGATACATATATATCGCAGGTGCATTTGAGGATCCCTCTACTAGTGAGCCAAAAGGTTTTCTAGTCAAAATAGATTCTAATGGAAGGGTTTCATGGAGTAAAATTTATCGCCAAGGAATAGGTTTCTTTGATATTTTTGTAGACGATTATATTTATGTTGCCGGAACCATTGGTACATCGCCAATTAATATAAATGGATTACTCGCAAAACTAGACAAAGAAACATGTAAACCTATATGGTCTATTAAAATAGATGCTGGGAATATTACTAGTATAATAGATATTGAGGTAGTAGATAATCATATCTATTCATTACTCTTTACACTTAATTTATTGGACTTCCGTACAGATATGCTTGTAATAGATATTGATAGTTCAGGGAAAATATTATGGGCTAATAAAATCCATACACCTGGATTTGAATTGGCTAGTAGACTAATAGTTGTTAATGGTAGAGTAATAACTGCTAACTCTTATCTTGAAAACATTTATTCAGGTTCCATCGCATTAACGATCGTTACATTTAGTAGTGATGGTGAGTTAATTGGTAATAAGAAATTCTATATTGAGGGATCGAGGGTATTAGATGTTAATGGCATAGCATACAATAATGACACACTCTATATTGCCGGTATTTTAAAGAAAGAAAACAAATACTACTCCTATCTATTTGAAGCTGGGATCGATGATCCCATACTAACAGTATTCAATAACGTATTGATCAACAGGATCCACGACATCTACATCTTAAACAATACTTTATACTTTGTCGGAACCAATCGTTTTGGTAGCAATAGAGATATTATAGTTGCTAGATTGAATAAAGAATCATTATCGGATATTAGCAAGAAATACACAATTAAATCAACAAACTTCACAGACTTTAATGTTAAAGCATTTGATCCTCTAGTTGAGCATGTAGACATAATAGTTGAGGATATAAATCTTACAGTAATTAAACAGCAAGTAACAATAATTAGATTATATCCAGAAACAGAAACAATAACATCAACCCCCACAACACCTCCTAATCCAACAACAAGATCAACATCAACATCGGAGTTAAAGACAAAAACAAACATCAGTATCATATCGATTACTGCAACTAAGAAACCAGTAGATGTGTTTGTTTATATCATATTAATGATCCCAGTAGCAATAGTTATTGTAGTAATAGCCATCTTAATAGTCATTTTAAAGAAGTAAGTCTAAGTTTTCTTCCTTAACATACCGCAATAATTCCTCACCATATAGTATAATTACCCGGAACTAGAGGTAAATGAGCTATACATCCCATAGCAGTTGAAGACGTTAAAACGGGAGATTACGTGATAGTTCATACTGATACAACCATCAAAAGATAAAATAGGAAATGAAAGAACACGAATGATCATTTAAAAAGCTAGGATAATCTAAAGTTAATGATTTTAGAGAAAAAACCTAGTCACTTAACCAATAAAACTCTAAATAGAGTGAGCCATTTATTGGTTCATCTACATTTTTCGGTACTAAGTAGTAATCAACATATATGTTATATCTCCCCGGAGTTACATTCTTAATAATTGTATATGGTGTTGTATCGCTTATATAACCATAATATGAATTTTCATCCATAAGATAAACAGTGATCATTATCACTTTAAAATACTCAATATCACCTGTTAAATTAATCGCTATATCTGTGGTTTCATTTACTACTAGATCAGATTCTGTATCAACCATTTCAGCTGAAACCACCTCTCCAGAATATATATCACCCAGTCTAATCACTGTAACTGATGGAGTCATTTCAGCTGGGCTAGGATTTATTCTAAACTTTATCATTACCATGCCTAGGTAGTGATAGGCTATAGACATTACAAGTGTAGCTGTTAATACTATAGATATTAATAAAACAATTCTCCTATTAAGACTAGTCTTCAAACAGAAACACCTAATACTATAGATTGGTCTAGACTCAGTTTGGAGAATAGCTACTTATATATTTAAGGTATAAAATATACATATGAAAAACTTCCTCTCCACTACCTCTAACATAATAGAATTAAAGCTATTCTATTCCCCCTCTAAAACATTTCTAGAGCGATAGGATTATATACAAACTTATAATATTAAAACACATAATTGTAAAAGACTAAACAGTATTAGCTTATACGTAGGTTGAAGGGGATAAGTTATGGAGAAAGGGGTGGGGGTTATTGTTCTCTCATTATTTATTGTATCCTTATTTTTCATCGTATCATATAATTCATACAGTATAGATAATAGTAGTTACTGGATTAAACGTATAATCGGCGAATATGAAGATTATAGTAACTCTATGTATATTGACCGATACGGTAGAATGTATATTGTTGGATACACTAGTAGCTATGGAAATATATCAACAGAAACATTAACGTATACTTCCCCACCAATAGAGTATAGATTAGGCGATCCCTTCATAGCAGTAATCGATCCTAGCGGTGAATTATTATGGTATAAGACATTTGGTGGAGAATATGAGGATGAAGCCTATGATCTAATAGTTAACGATGATCAAATGATCTATGTTGTTGGATATACAGAGGGATTTAACACAGTAGATGGAGGAGTATTTATTGCTAAATTCTATAGCAATGGTAGTTTAGCTTGGTTTAAAGTAATTGATACCAATCTATACGATAAAGGTTATAGTATTGCTCTTGACAATATGTCAAACATATATATTGCAGGTGTAACTGGTGATAATGGATTTATAGCTAAACTCGATAGTAACGGTGAATTAATATGGTATAAAGTAATAGATATTGGTGAAAACGATGAATTCCACGATATAATAGTTGATCATGAAGGAAATCTCATTGTTACAGGTTACTCGATAAATATACCAGAATCTATCTACTATAGAAATGTAATTATATTAAAATTGAATAGTAGTGGTGAATTATTATGGGTTAAATGGTTAGGTGATACATTCCAAGAATATCGAAAAGCGAGGATAACTATTGATAACCATAATAATATATATCTAATATGTACAAAGATTAATTATCTAAGAGAATGGATGAATGAAGAAGGCATATTTGTTAAGTTTTCACCTAACGGAAATATTAAGTGGGCTAAAAAACTTATAACTGATAGAGATATATCAATTAATGATTTAACAATTGATGATGAAGACAACATATATCTTACTGGATACTATACGATACCAATACAGATAGAAGAGGGGTTATGGACTTATGATTATGATTTCTACGTTGCTAAAATAGATAGTAGCGGTACAACTCTATGGATTAAAAAGATTGGTAGTGTTGATAAATATGAAAATACGTATTCGATACAAGTCGATAGTTATGGAGATATATACTTAGCTGGAACAATACGTGACAACCAATATGGATCCGGATCAGATGTTTTAATTGCAAGACTAGACAATAACTTAACAAGTGAATCAACAATAAACATAACACTCAATGTATCTATAAATAATTATCAAATAAGCAATGGAGATACTAGTCCTCATATAAATGAAACACTAATCAATACCATAGGATACTATGTAGAAACATACTCATATACACCGGGACTGGAAGACGTATACCTAATAACTCCTACATCTACAGTAATAACAGTATCGACAACAGTACCTGAAACAACAACCACGTCAACGATTATTGAAAATACTACGATAGAAACGAATACTACAACCACGTATAATACAACAACTACATATACATTAAATACATCAACAACAACAGTATCTACAAACACTACAACATCTTCTCTAACAACACCTACTACATCAACACCTCTAGAAACAACAACGAAAACTGAAACTCCGATTGAAGAAACAACTACACAGCCTAGACCTACAACTGGTTTAAATGCTTCAATATATTGGGTTGAGAGATTAGAAGCTCCATTGTGGGAGAATGGATCAAAGATTTACGTATACGATAATGGAGATATAATTATAGGTGGTATGGTGTATGATCGATACGATCAATTATCTAATCGTATAGTATTATCAAAGATTAATAGTAGTGGCTTAATTGAATGGTTTAAATACTTAGAATTACCCGGTGAAGCTTATCTAGGGTCATTATCTGTTGACAACAATGGATACATATACGTTGCCGGCGCAGTGATCGATGTTAATACTATGGAGCTTAACGGATATATAGCTAAAATAGATTCTAACGGCGAACTAGTATGGTCTAAAATCTATACTCCAAACATATTAATCCAAGATATAGTTGTAAAAGATGATATCTATATCGTTGGAAACATTATCTCAAAAACAGAATACAAAGCATATGGATTTATAGCTAAAATAGATAAAGATACCGGTAACCCTATATGGACTATTAAAATAGATATTGGAGATATGAATAGTGTAATAGATATCGATATAGAAAATGATCAGATTTACCTATTGGTTCAAACAATAGATTTTGAACAGGAAGGAACTGATCTTGTTGTTATAGGTATTGATGATTCTGGGAGACTTATATGGAATAAGAGGATCTATACACCCGGATCGGAACTAATCGGTAAATTAACAATATACAATGATAAATTAATAATTGCTAGTACATATGTAGAGTCAAGTTCAAATACCTCCCTCTTAATGGTTACCACACTAGATAAGAGTGGTGAATTAATAAATTGTAGAGCATTTAGTTTTAATGACTCAGAATTCATAGATGTTGGCAATCTATTGTATATTAACGATTCATTATACATCATAGGTAATATTAGGAGAAAACAAAGCTATAGTGCATATCTATTAGAGAAAAACATAGATGATCCCATACTCATAGTATTCAATAATACATTGATCCAAAATATCCACGACCTATATATTAGAGGAGATACATTATATATAGTCGGTACACTACAAGTAGGTGATGAAAGAGATATAGTAATAGCTAAACTAGGTAAAGATCAATTAATAGATATTAGTAAACAATACACAATTACTCCTATAACTCTCACAGACATTGATGTAAGAGAAGCAAATTTAACAATCCAACAACTAAACATAACGTTTTCCGAGACAAACTTTACTCTAAAACAACAACAAGTAACAATATCTAGACTATACACTAGATACACTAGAGGAGAAATACCAACATCAACACACCCAACAACATCTCCAACAACAACACAAACAACGCCACAACCAGGAGCACAAACAAGCATAGCCTCTACTCCCTCTTCAATTGGTGGAGAAACAACGGATCTAACAATGTATATAGTACTAGTAGTAGTTATAGCAGTAGTACTAGTAGCTATTCTAGTATTTGTATTGAAGAAATAGTTTTTCAATACTTTCCCAGTTTGTATGAGTAACTCTTTTCTCTCTATTACCCATATAACATAGTTATTTAACTATCTATTACAATTATATTAAGTAATCGTATAGTTACTGATCCGTATATGTGGGGTTACGTAGGGTATGGTTAAAGCTTATAGGTTAATAATTACTGGTCTTGTTCAAGGTGTTGGTTTTCGCCCATTTATCCATAGATTAGCTTATAGATTTGGTTTAAAGGGTTATGTTAAAAATGTTGGTGGTTCCGAGGTTGAGGTTTGGATTGAGGGTGATGAGGAGGATCTTGAAAGATTTATTAATTCTCTCGAAAACGAGAAACCTCCTCCAGCTATTATTGAAGATTTAATAATCGATGAAGTTAAACCTCGTGGATATGTAGATTTCGTGATTAAGCCTAGTAGTAGGGAGGCTATTAAGAGATCGAATATTCCACCAGATCTAGCGATGTGTCGTGACTGTTTACGTGAAATACTCGATCCAAGTGATCGTAGGTATAGATATGCTTTCAACTCTTGTGCATGGTGTGGACCTAGATTCTCGTATATGTATAGAGCACCTTATGACAGAGAAAATACTGCTATGGCTAAATACAGGTTATGCCCAGATTGTTTACGTGAATACCGTGATCTAGGGAATATTCGTAGGTATCATGTACAAGGTATTAGTTGCCCGGTTGATGGCCCTAGGCTTAAATTATATAGTATTGATTGGGTTGAGATTGAAACAAATGATCCTATAGTTGAAACTGCTAAGCTAATTGATGAAGGCTATATAGTTGCTGTTAAAGGTATTGGTGGATACCATGTAGCTGCTTTAGCTAGTAGTGATGACGTAGTATTGAAGCTTAGAGAGAGAAAGAAGAGACCGAGTAAACCATTCGCTATAATGGGTCTTGACACTAATGTTTTAGAGAAACTAGTCTATATATCTAGTATTGATCGAGAGCTATTAGAGTCTCCACAAGCACCAATACTATTATTGCCTAAAAAACCAGATTCACCAGTCTCTAAATATGTTTCACCAGGTCTTAGTCATGAAGGTGTATTTATCGCCTACACCCCACTACACTACCTACTACTTATGGAGACTAGAGATAAATTCTTGATCATGACTAGTGGTAATATTCATGGTGAACCAATGTGTATTAATGAAGAATGTGTTAAGGTTAAACTTAAGGATATAGTTGATTATGTATTGACTCATGACCGTGAGATCGTTAATCGTGTTGATGATTCAGTAATACGTAGAACTGGTGATAGATATGTTTTCTTGAGGAGGAGCCGTGGATATACCCCCTTATGGATTAGAGTTAAACGTGATCTTGGAGGCGAATATATTGGTTTTGGAGCTGATCTAGGTAATGTTGCCGCTATTGGTTTTGAAGATAAAATAGTGTTAACACAGTATATAGGTGATCTAGATAGTGTCGATGCACAGAACGATCTAGTTAAATATATTAATTTCTTCACGAGAAACTATCACATAAACCCCCAGAGATCAACTATTATAGTGGATAAACATCCAAACTATTATTCACGTAGAATAGGGTTTAGATATGCTGAGAAGTATAGTTTAAAACCAATTGAGATCCAGCATCACTATGCACACTTGATCGGAGCATTATATGAGGGTGGATTTAATGGATTATTTATTGGTTTAGCAATCGATGGTCTTGGATGGGGTGATGACAATACTATATGGGGTGGTGAAGTATTAGTACTTGATACTAGTAAGCCTTGGTATCGTAGAGTAGGATCGCTTGATCCCTTACCTTTAACGAGTGATCGAGACACATACTATCCACTCCGTATACTCGCAAGTTTATTGACTAATATGGGTTATAGTTGGGATGAAATAGAATATGTATTGAAAGAGGTTGATCCATTATATGATAAGAGGAGAGGTGAATACATAGTTATACATAGACTTGTAGAATCAAAGAAGTATATTTTAGCATCTAGTACTGGTCGATTACTAGATATTGTATCAGCGATACTCGGTATATGCGATTATAGGAGCTATGAAGGTGAACCAGCTATTAAATTAGAGGCTAAAGCTGATCATGGTAGAGAATTGATCGAGATACCGGGTTTCCATGTAATTGCTAGAGACGGTATCCATAGATTAGAATATAGTGATGCGATAGAATGGTTGTTAGAGAATCGCGAGAAATACCCTATAGAGGATCTAGCGTATAGTTTTCTCTATATGCTTGGATGGTGGTATGGTGAATTAATAATTAATGCTATGAAAGGATATAGAGTTGAATCAACCATACCCTTATCCGGTGGATCAGCTGTTAACAACTATATCGTAGAGGGCTTGAAGAAGAGGTTATCTATGGCAGACTTGAAAATCTACATACCAACTAAGATACCAGTAGGTGATGGAGGAATAAGCTTCGGACAAATAATAGCTGGTTCACTAATGAAAAATAAAGATATTTAAGATGATGCTAGGGATTTTATATGGTATATAAAGTTTCATTATGAAGATAAAATAATTGTTTTCGATGACATCCTAAGAGCGAACTATAAATGATAGGGCAAGTTCTAAGTTAATAAATTAATGATTAGATGAATTAATCAATATTACTTATTAGAGTTTACTTTACAATATATGTTTTAAGGGTGTCTGATATTGTCTATCGAACTCGGATCTAGTGATGAAGAGGGAATAGAGGAAAGTACTTCAATTAAGAAAAATGAGAAAAGAAAAAAGCTTGAAGACCTCGTTATGAAATTAGATTATGCTGATAAATTATTGAATGAAGGATTAGAGTTTTTAAAGAAAAATATATGGTGGAATAGTGCTGAGAAGATCTGGGGAGCAGTTAAAATAGTTACAGATGAATTATCGAAGATGGTTAAGGGTAAACCATTATCTGCAAAACCAAGGAATATCACTGCTCGAAAATATGTAGAAGAACTCTTGTTAAACATAGGTTTTACCGAGGAAGAAGCAAAGGAGTACTCCTCGATATATATTGATGTTAGAGATAGATTGCATGGTGCAGTATTTTATGGTAGGGTATATGTTGATGAAATGAATGAAATTGTTGATAGAGCTGTTAAATACTGTAAGGTTTTATCTAAGAAATTAAGAGAAAAGATAGGAGTTAAGATAGAAGAGTAACTACTTATAAGTATTCTAATTACTGTGCATTAGTTATTGTCTTGTATTTTCTGATCGTTAATAATATTATTGAAGCTATGATCAGTAGCATGTGTATTATGTAAGCTAGGTATAGGTTTCCTTTTATCAATGGAGTCAATATAAGTATTAGTAACCCGGCTAGACTTGTCGAGGTTGTTATTAATCCGGCTGCTGTTGCTTGTAATTCTCTCGATAAAGTTCTAGAGTATAGTATTGTTGTTGCAGTATCTCTAAATGGATATATTGGTGTAACGTATAGTATTAATGCTATGTATCCACTTGAGAAATAAATGGCTGTGTCTAGAAACAAATATAGTGTTAGTGAGATAACAAATATCCTCCAAGGATCACTTTTATCAACTAAATAACCAGCTAAAGGCCTCATCAATGCACCGGCTAAAGCTGTTATTGATGAGAAGAATAAACCGAATACTAAGAGATTCTTTATTTCATCATAGATCCGGAGAGCTACTAGGTTATAGTATAGTGAGAGTGAAGCTGTAGATAGTATTAATGATAATGATAAATACTTAGTTAAACTAATAGCTCTAAATAATTCTCGGTAACCAACTCTCCTATAGACTACTTTTCCACTAGGATAGAATATGTATTGTAGGATAGGAGGTATTATAGCTAGTAGAGCTACTGATAAGAATAACCCATAAGTACCGATTACATCCTTTAATAAACCAGGTACTATACCACCAAACGTCCAGCCTAGAGCAGCAGCCATAGCTATTAACGAATAAGCTTTACCAGATCTATTAACAGCATCTAATACAACACCTAGACCAGCTGGACCGCTTAATGAGTTATTGAGGGAGATTAATGCTACTAGTAGTGGTATATACCATGGATTAATTAATCCAAGTAATAAGTAGAGAGGAGAGTTTAGTAAACCCAACAATAATAGTTTCCTCCGACCAATTCTATCGGCTAGAAACCCGGTAAAAATACCCATTAGTAAAGGGGCTTGCTCAGCGACGATCAATAATGATACAGCATAATAACCTGCTAGACCTAGTGTTTCTCTCAGATAAGGCCTACTATAAGTATAGTAGATAGAATTAGAAAGTCCAGATAAAAACCACGCTAAACCATATACTTTAAACCAATCAATATCTCTACCCAAAACAGATCAAACCCTAAAACCACATATTCAATCTCTCAATAACCATAGTATA
>NJDP01000036.1 GCA_002254665.1 Desulfurococcales archaeon ex4484_58
TTAAGGCTTTTAGGCGAATATGGTTTAAGAAATAAACGTGAATTATGGAGAGCAAAAACTATTATAAGGAGATTTAGACATCAAGCACGCGCATTACTAGCTACACCTAAAGAGATCCGTGAACCCGTTGAGAAAGCTTTATTGAATAAACTATATCGATTGGGTCTTTTAGGTGAAAATGCTACTCTAGAAGATGTTCTAGGTTTAAGAGTCGAGGATCTACTTGAACGTAGGTTGCAGACGATAGTTTATCGTAAAGGATTAGCCCGCACTATATATCATGCTAGACAATTAATCGTTCATGGACATATAGCTATTGCTGGAAGGAGAGTTACATCTCCCGGATACATTGTTTCTCGTAGCGAAGAAGACTTGATAGATTATGCCCCTACAAGTCCGTATAAACTGCAGAAACAAGAATCTAGTGAGGCGTAGAAACCATGGCTTTTACTGGACGTGAACTAAAATGGGGTGTAGCCCATATTTATAGTAGTTTAAACAATACAATAATCCATATAACGGATCTAACGGGAGCAGAGACTGTTAGTAGATGGAGTGGTGGAATGGTTGTAAAAGCCGATCGCGAGAAACCAAGCCCTTACGCTGCAATGTTGGCCGCTAGTAGAGCTGCCGTTGAAGCTATGGATAAGGGTATATCTGCACTCCACATAAAAGTACGTGCACCCGGTGGTCACGGGCCTAAAACTCCAGGCCCTGGAGCACAGGTAGCTATACGTACACTCGCTAGATCAGGCTTTATAATTGGGAGAATTGAAGATGTAACACCAATACCACACGACACTACACGTAGACCTGGAGGTAGGAGAGGACGTAGAGTATAACAGTACGGTGGATACATTATGGTTGAAATACGTGTTTTAGAGAAAAACCCTTATGTTCTAAAATTACATGTTAAAGATATACCTTTACATGTTTTAAACTCTATCCGGAGAACTATACTCTCAGAAGTCCCTACTATGGCTGTGGATTTCGTGGTATTCACTATCAATAGTAGTGTTTTCTATGATGAATATATTGCTCATAGACTAGGATTAATACCTTTAACTAGCGAGGAGGCATTAGAAAAATATAAATCACCCGAGGAATGTAGAGAAGCTGGAGAAAAAGGTGTTTTCTCGGAAGATTGTTTTGTAAAACTCGAATTAGAAGGTAAGGGTCGTGAGGGAGAAATAGTTACTCTATATAGTGGCGACTTAAAAACATCTGATCCAGACGTAAAACCTATTCATGATAAGATACCGATACTAGCTTTAACCGGCAATCAGGAGATCAAGCTAGAAGCTTATGCTCGTCTAGGTAGAGGTAAAGAACATGCTAAATGGAGTCCAGTATCAATTGCTACCCATAAATATGTACCAAATATATTGATTGATTACGAGAAATGTAAAGGTGAAACTTGTAAAGAATGCATAGAGGTTTGTCCACGCAATATATTTGACTTAGTTGATGGTAAACTTATTGTAAAGAGTGAGAAGATATATGAGTGTACTCTCTGTAGATACTGTGAAGAAAAATGTCCAGTAAATGCTATTAGAGTTAAATGGATTGAAAACGAATTCATACTAACAATTGAATCTACTGGTTCACTTTCGACTAAGAAGATTTTATTAGAAGCAGTTAAAATTTTAGAAGAGAAGATCAATGATTTCATAAACTCATTGAAAGAGAGGGGAGTTTTAGAATGAAAAAAACTGGACCCACAAATATAGTATTGAGGAAAACTATTAGAGTACTCTATAAGGCTTCAAGAGAACATAAAGCACCCATATGGAGAGCAGTTGCAGAGGAACTTGAGAAGCCTAGAAGGAGGAGAAGAGCTGTTAATATAAGTAGGATCAATAGATATACTAATGAAGGAGATACTGTAGTTGTTCCCGGTAAAGTACTTGGTGCTGGTGTGCTTGATCATCCAGTCACCATAGCGGCTACTGGTTTCACTAGGACTGCCCTTGAAAAAATTAAAGCAGTTAATGGTAGAGCTATCCATATACTAGATTTGTTAAGAGAAAATCCACGTGGAAATAATGTAAAGATTATCGGGTGAAAATGATATGAGTAGAGAGAAGATATTATATGTAGATGCTACAAACCAGATTTTAGGTAGATTAGCTAGTATTGTTGCTAAGAAACTACTTGAAGGGTATAGAGTCTATATTGTAAATGCTGAAAAAGCTGTTATTAGTGGTGAAAAGAAGAGGGTTATTGAGGGATATAAACTCTTATTTAAAGTAACAACACACTATAACCCATACAAATCAGGTATTAAGAGGCCACGTGCTCCACACAATATTTTGAAGAGAACAGTGCGTGGAATGTTACCTATGGATAAACCACGCGGTAGAAATGCTTATAGAAGGTTACGTGTCTACATTGGTATACCTCAAGAATTTAAGAACCGTGAATTTATTAGATTTAGTGAAGCAGATGCTAGTAGATTAAAACGTGAATACATATATTTAGGTGATTTAGCTAAAGAATTGGGTTGGAAAGGTGTGGTTTATGAGTAGCAAGATAGTAATTGCAACTGGTAAACGTAAAACAAGTATTGCTAGAGCTATAATTAAGCCTGGTGAAGGACGTATATGGATAAATGGTGTACCATTAGAGATATGGCCATATGAACTAGCTAGACTCAAAATGTATGAACCACTAGTGATAGTCGGTGATCTATGGAAGAAAGTGGATATATATGTAAACGTACGTGGGGGAGGGTATATGAGTCAAGCGGATGCTGTACGTATGGCTATTGCTCGTGGACTACTCGAATATAGTGGTAGGAACCCCGAGTTAAAGAAAGTATTTGAAGAATATGATCGTTACATGTTAAGCGGCGATCCTAGAAGAACAGAGTCTGAGAAATGGGGTAGGTATAGTGCTAGGAGAAGATGGCAGAAGAGCTATAGGTGAAAAACTATGATGTTCCCAGTTAGATGTTTTACTTGTGGAGCCTTAATAGGTCATTTATGGGAAGAGTTCAAAAAGAGAGTAGAAGCTGGCGAGGATCCAGGTAAAGTTTTAGATGATCTAGGTGTTAAGAGATATTGTTGTAGAAGAATGTTTCTATCACATGTAGATATATATTATGAAATACTTAATTTTCCTAAAGTTTCATAACGAGGTGAAAATACCTTATGTCTTCATCTTCGAGTAATAAAGAATCAAAGAAGGATTTAACTGTAGAACTACTTCTGCCTCTAGAGAAGTATTTAGCCGCTGGAATACATATAGGTACACATATATGTACTGCTTTCATGAAACCTTTCGTCTACAGAGTTAGAAATGATGGATTGTATATACTGGATGTTAGAAAGATCGATGAGAGAATAAAAATAGCTGCGAAATTCCTAGCTAGATATGATTCATCGAAAATGGCGGCTGTATCAGCTAGGCTATACGGACAAAAACCAGTAAGTAAATTCTGTAGCTATGTAGGATGCAGAGCTTTTACTGGTAGATTTCTCCCTGGTACATTTACAAATCCTAGTTTAAAATGGTATTTTGAACCAGACGTAGTGTTGATAACTGATCCTAGAGCGGATTCGCAAGCATTACGTGAAGCAGCAGAGATCGGGATACCGATAGTTGCATTAGCAGATACAGATAATAAGACTGAATACATAGACTTGATCATACCAGCCAATAATAAGGGTAGGAAGAGCTTAGCTCTAATATATTGGTTACTAGCTAGACAAATATTACGTGAGAAAGGCTCACTACCGCCAGACGCCGATCTTCCAGAACCTCCATCTGAGTTTGAAGTAAGACTTTAGAGGAGGAAGTTATTGAGCATTAAAGACAATATTAGATACCCGGTTGTTGCCGGTTATTTTTATCCTAAAGACTCAATTGAATTAAAGGATATGATCAAGAAGTTATTCCTCCACAGATATGGGCCTGGAAAAGAACCAGCAATAAGTAGTTCTCGTCGAAGAGAAACTATTGGTTATCTAGCACCACATGCTGGATACATATATAGTGGACCCATAGCTGCACATACATATTATAACTTAGCATTAGATGGAAAACCAGAAACAATAATTGTGATCGGAACCAATCATACTGGTTTAGGTTCACTAGTATCTGTATACCCAAGTGGTAAATGGATCACCCCTCTTGGAGAATTGAGAGTAGACTGTGAGTTAGCAGAAGAGATTGTTTATAATAGTGAATTAGCAGAGCTTGATACCGATGCGCATCTTGAAGAACACTCGGTTGAAGTACAACTACCATTTATACAGTATATTTTTGGAAACGATATATACATACTACCTATTGTCCTCGGGCTACATAGCTATGAAACAGCCGAGGATCTAGCAAAAGCTATCAATAAAGCTACTACTAAGTTAAATAGAGACACGATAATTATTGCTAGTAGTGACTTAAACCACTATGATCCATACGATATAACTGTTGAAAAGGATCATAAAGCTATTGAAAAAATATTATCTCTAGATAGTAGAGAGTTTTATGAAACAATAATTAATAACCACATAACAGTATGTGGGCCAGGAGGAATAATGACGCTAATAGAATATACAAAGATTAAAGCACATAATAAAAACTATAAAGCAGAACTACTAAAATACGCTAATAGCGGAGATATCTCTGGAGATAAATCAATGGTTGTAGGATACGCTTCTATTAGATTCTATCTAACCTAATCATTTTTAACTATATAACTTTAACCATATACTGTATGTATTATCTTAGTAAGTATAACAAATTGGAGGAATAATATTGGATAGCGAAATTAACAATAGAAAACTCGAACATATAGATATTGTTTTAAATAAAAATCCAATATTCATTGGTAAATGTAACGAAATATATGAATCAATCATCCTTATCCACCAAGCTCTACCATGTATAGATTATGATGAAATAAATCTTAAAACACGATTTTTAAAGTATGAACTAAACGTACCACTAATGATCACTGGTATGACGGGTGGACATCCATCAACTAAAGATATAAACGAGAAATTAGCCAAAATAGCTTCCACGTATAAGATCGCGATCGGTGTTGGTAGTCAAAGACCAATGTTGCTTCACAAAACAAGCGAGGTAATAGAGACATATAAAGTAGCAAGAGAGTATGCATCAGATATACCTCTAATCGGTAATATAGGTGCTAATACCCTGTCCGATTTAACAATAGAAGATATTGAATGGATCGTCTCAAGTATAGAAGCTGATGCATTAGCTATTCATTTAAATCCAGCACAAGAAATAATACAACCAGAAGGAGATACGCGATTCAATAAAAGGATCTTAAATAAAATAGAAGAGATCCTAGATAGAATAGATATACCAATCATTATTAAAGAGGTTGGACATGGATTATCGATAGAGACCGTATCCTATATGAGCTCGATAGGTATAAGATTCTATGATGTTGCCGGTGCATGTGGTACTAACTGGGCTTTAGTTGAAATGTACAGAGAAAGAACACCAGAGATTAAACATAGATTAGCATTGAAACTAGCTAAATGGGGTATACCTACACCATTATCAGTTATTGAAACAATATATACTTCACCAGATTCCTACGTAATAGCTAGTGGTGGGGTGTGGGATGGTGTTAAGGCTGTGAAAAACCTTGTTTTAGGAGCAAACCTAGTGGGTATCGCACGTCCAATACTAAAAGCTTTAATAGAGAAAGGAGTTGAAGGTGTTAAAGATTATCTAAGAGAATACATTGAGACTATGAAGACTATAATGTTTTTAATAGGAGCCAGGGATCTAGTAGATCTAAAAAGAAAACCGGTCATCCTAAATGAGCCTATTAAATCATATCTCATACAGAGAAATATAGATATCGATAGATACTTAAATCATATTAGAAAGAATCGTTAAACAGATGGTTGAAGACAATTGAATGAATATGCTTTCCCAGAAGTATTCGTTGAAAACATTGAATCAGATAAATACGTGTTAGAGTTAGATGAAAACACATATGTTCTAGTAAAGAAAAGAGAAAATTATAGCTATAGAAGGTTTTTCGGACACATTATATATGAACATATACTTGAATATATCAATTTAACAAAACCACTTATAGAGAGAAGTTTTATAGTAATAAAAAAATATACTGGTGGAGAAATGAATGGTATGCTTATAGAGAAAAACATTACACCTTGTCTCGCAGAAGTATCTGGTATCTACCCATATATATTGGTTAGTGAAGGAGAAAAGATAAGTAATAAAGATAAAATAGCTTATATAATTACCAACAAAGGTGAAATTCGTACTATAAAATCTCCTTGTGACGGCTTTATAGCTTTAATAATAAATATTACATGGGAAAAACCGGAGAAATACATATTAGTGGTTGTGAAGGAAAATGAGTTTAGAAGGATCACTATTAGAGAAGTTACGTGAATCAGCATATAAACATGCATTACTAAATGCGTATAAACATGGTGGTAAAGCTCGTTTAGAATCAGTAGTTTCAAAAGTAATAGCTGAAGTACCAGAGATTAGAGGCAAAGTAAGGGAAGTTATTGATATAATTAAAGAAGTGGTAAACGAGGTTAATAGACTAGAGTTGGATCAGCAGAGAAGAATACTTGAAGAAAAATACCCCGAGACCTTGATTGAAGAGAGGAAAGAGGAAGAAAAGAAACTTCAACCACTACCAAATGCTGTTACTGGTAGAGTAGTTACCAGATTTGCTCCTAACCCAGACTATACTATACATTTAGGAAACGCTAGACCCGCTCTCCTCAGTTACTGGTATGCTGAGATGTATAAAGGTAAGATGATTCTTAGATTCGAAGACACTGATCCTAGAATAAAAGCTTCTTTTCCAGAAGCATACGAGGTTATAAAAGATGATTTAAAATGGTTAGGTATTAGATGGGATGAAGAATATATACAGAGCTTAAGATTACCAATACTATATAGTATGTTACGTGAATTGATTAAACGTAGAGGAGCTTATGTTGATAAATGTAGTGGTGAGGAGTTCAAGAAATATAAATTAGAAGGTAAAGCATGTCCACATAGAGATCAATCTATAGAGACTAATTTAGAGGAATTAGATAGGATCTTAGAGGGATACTATAGTGAAGGAGAGGTTGTTATTCGTGTAAAAACTGATATGAACCACCCAGATCCTAGCGTTAGGGATTGGGTTGCTTTCCGAATAATAGATACTTCAAAAACCCCGCATCCAGTAGTGGGTGATAAATACATTTTATGGCCAACATATAATTTTGCAGCAGCTATAGATGATCATTTGATGGGAGTTACACATATTCTTCGAGCAAAAGAACATATAACTAATACTATTAAACAAAAATACCTATATGATCATATGGGTTGGAAATACCCGGAGACAATTCATTTTGGTAGATTGAGTCTAGAAGGGGTTATATTGAGTAAGTCTAAGATGAGGAAGATGATAATGGAGTATGGAATGAAACCATATGATGATCCAAGGTTTGGTACATTATCTGGGTTGAAGAGACGTGGTATAGTAAGGGAAGCTATATGGGAGATAGTTAAACAAGTTGGTATAAAAGCTATAGATGCACATATTAGTTATGTAAATCTAGCAGCTATCAATAGATCAATAATTGATCCTAAAGCGAAAAGATACATGGCTGTTGAAAATCCGGTACCACTAATACTTGAACTTGACGATGAACTTGAAGCAATAGTGACTAGACACCCGTCTACTAGTGAAAAACATGTATATAGGTTTAAACCGGGTAAACATAAGATTTATATTTCAATGAGTGATCTTGAACACATAAATAATAGAATGTTTAGATTGATTGGTTTTGCGAATCTAGTACTTGATAAACCGGTTATAGAGGATAACATGCTTGGATTCAAAGCAATTATTAAGAGTTATTCATCTGAGGAAGCGAGAAAAGAACACGCACCAATAATACAATGGGTTCTTCCAAGTGAGAGTATTAGGGTTGAATTGATTGAACCGATAGAGAATAAGTTGAAACATAGAGTGCTTATAGCTGAAAAATCATTGCTGGATAGGAGAGTTGGTGATATAATACAGTTTTATAGAATAGGTTTTGCTCGAATAGATGATATCTATGAGGATACGGTTAGATGTATATTTGCTCATAGTTAACGAAAATCTTATAATATAGTGAAACTTTATTTCAATAAAAGTCAGACGACCAGAATTGGGAGGAGGATGAAGTTTTGTCTAAACCATTCTATGTAAGATTCAATGTGCCCCCAGAACTAGCGGAGAAAGCATATGAAGCATTAAAGAAAGCTAGAGAAACCGGCGGCAAGATCAGGAAAGGTACGAATGAAACAACAAAAGCCGTTGAAAGAGGTCAAGCTAAACTAGTTATCATTGCTGAAGACGTCGATCCACCTGAGATCGTCGCACATCTACCTCTCTTATGTGAAGAGAAGAAAATACCATACGTGTATGTGCCAAGTAAGAAGAAACTTGGAGAAGCAGCTGGTATTGAAGTAGCTGCTGCTAGTGCAGCTATAATAGAGCCTGGAGAGGCAGGGGAGCTTGTCGAAGAAATAATTAGAGAAGTCCAGGAATTAAAAGCAAAGACTGGAACATAAAAGGTTTCTGTTTAAATAAACTTTTTCTTATCTTCTACCACTTAGTTTTCTAGCTTCTCTCTCGGTTTCACGGAGTATGAGTATATCTCCTAATCTAACTGGTCCCTTCACGTTTCTAGTAATTATTCTACCTTTATCTCTACCCTCTAATACACGGACTCTAACTTGAATGATCTCTCCAGTAACGCCTGTTCTACCTATAATCTGTATGACTTCTGCTGGAAAACCTATTTCTTCGATAATGTTTACTTCTGGTTGTTCAACTATTCTCTTAACATTTTTCTTCTCATCAACCAATATATTCACCCTACCTATATTCACCATAAAACATAAGTGTTAGAAAACCTATTTATTCCTTTTTAAACCTTATTAGCATAAAGACTTAAGGCGGAATAAATTAGGTAGATAAGGTGAAATAGAGAATGGTTAGAAATGTGAAGTGTAGTTTTTGTGGTAAAAACCTTGAACCAGGAACTGGTTTAATGTATGTTAAGACAGATGGAACTATACTATGGTTTTGTAGTAGAAAATGTTATAAGAACTATGTAGTCTTAAGGAGAGACCCTAGAAAATTGAAGTGGACCTCAAAATACGGTGTTGAAACTCGATAATATTCAAAATGTATTATTTAGAAAGCTAAACCATAAAGCGGATCTTGTTTCCTCTTAATATTTATTATCTCCTTTAAGACCATGATCTCGTCTTCGCTTAGCTCATTTTTATATTTTGTTAACCATTTATTCACATGATCCTTGGGTATATCGGTATAAATTACATCCCCCTCATCAATATGTCTACCAACCAATATTTTCCCACGAATACTAATAGCTACTGCTTGACCAACTCTAGCTTCCTTCAATACATTGTCTCTATCACGTATCTGCATAATAGTACCTAGTCTCATACCGTCCTTCCTCATCAATGGATAACCAGGTTTTATAACTCCACCCAGAACCTCTACACCAACAATTGCTGGTTCGCTTCTCCTAAATATATATCCTGGTAGAATCCGGACTTTACCTGGTCGAATCAATGACTCTAACTCTCTTCTCCTCTCTTCTTCACGTAGTTTTTTCACCCAATTAATATATTCCTCGATCAATCTATAAATGACGTTATGTTGAAAAATCTTAACATTCTCTTTAACAGCTAGTTCACGTGCTTCACTCAATACTTTAACATTAAATGCAATTACAACTCCATACTCTCTCCTATGTTTTCCAGAAATAGAAGCTTCTATAACATCATTACGTGATACCGGACCTACATCAGCTATCCTAACAGGGATACTCTCTCTCTTCAAAGCCTCTACAACAGCTTCAAGTGTACCTAATGTATCTGCTTTAGCCACAACTCCTACATTATCGGTTTTAACTATGATAGACTCTACCTCCTCAACTACTTTTCTAACATACTCATTGATCACTTCTTCATTTGGAACAACAAATAATGGAGAACCAGCTAGGGCTTCCTCGAGGTTAGGAGCCGATATTTTAACACCAGTTGCAGCAACTACTTCATTTACCTGCATAAATTTACCTTCATGTACACGCATATCTTGGAGTGGACGAGGCATTAGAAGGGCTCTCACACGTGTTACTATAGGTTTGTTTTTACCACCAACAACTATCATATCTCCCTTCCTTAACACACCATCATATATTATTACATCAATAGTTGTTCCAAGACCGGTTTCTTCCTTTACCTCTAATATAACACCTTTACCCGGCTCATCACTTGTTATTAGTTTTTTCTTCATAAACTGTTGAACAAGCCCAGTAATTAATGCTAGGAGCTCTGGTAACCCCTCACCTGTTTTAGCTGATATAGGGACTATAGCTACTGTTCTACGGAAATCTTTCACGCGATCAAACCTCTCAGAAACAAATCCTGCTTCATAGAGTTGTGATATAATTCTATACACTAATTCTTCTAGTTTATTCACGACTCTCTCATCTTGCTTCCTTATAGTCTCAAGGAATGGTTTATCTGGATTAACTCTCCATCCCGGGATCCTATCTATCTTATTAGCAGCAACAACAAATGGTACACGACGTTCTTTGAGGATCTCTATAGATTCCCATGTTTGTGGCTGAAAACCCTCAATTATATCAACAACTAATATTGCTAGATCCGCAACACTGCCTCCACGTTTCCTTAGATTAGTGAATAGCTCGTGGCCAGGGGTATCGATGAATAATAACCCGGGTATTTCTATCTTTAACTTTGGGAAATACCTACGTAAAGGTTCAGATACTTTCTTCAAAACACTTGCTGGTACAATACTTGCTCCTACATGCTGGGTTATTTCACCCGGTTCTTTGGCTGTTACAGCTGTTCCACGTATTTTATCCAGTAGAGTCGTTTTCCCATGATCAACGTGTCCTAGAACTGCTACTATTGGTTGTCTGATCCATGTTTTACTAGACATCAATCATCACCTCTCAAACAATGTATTGTTAAAATCATGTTAAATACTATCGTCTGCTCCTCGTGGAGTAAAAATATTAAATACTCTATAATACTTATACATTCAAAATAATCCACCGGGCAACTGGTGGGGGTGTATAGGTATGGCTGATTTCAAAATAGTAATATCTGATCCGGAAGCTCCAAAAAATGAAGTCTTAGTTAAAGTAAAAGTTGTAGGTGATCCCGAAGTAGAGTTTAATGAGAGGATGAAAGAGAAGTTTGAATTACCAATCATAAAAGTTAATAGTAAAGTAGCTGAACAAATAAAAGCCATACATAGTGTTGCCACTATACGTATGGTTAAACCAGGTACTACGGAGAAAGTAAAGATTACTGGTAAACTAGTTGTAGACGAGAATATCCCGGAAAACGAAGCACATGTAAATGCTGAATACTTGGTGAATATAGTCGGTGTAAATGAGGTTGAAGGAGTAATTTTTAGAGCACGTGCATGGCAGATAAGGATCAACGATGAGAGAGTAAAGCAGTTGATCGGTTTAAAGATAGGGGATAGATTCAATGGTTCTCTTATCGGGTTAAAAAATGTACAGTTAGAGATCAGGGGTGGAAGCGA
>NJDP01000037.1 GCA_002254665.1 Desulfurococcales archaeon ex4484_58
GATAGGGAGGTTAAAAAGATAAGATTGATTGGTAGTGGATGGAAATCCGTTAGTTTAATCGATGTTCACGGGTCACCTACTTTCACATTATGGCTTTGTATGTGTAATTTAAAATGTCCATTTTGCCATAATTGGAGACTGGCAATTAATGATCCAAGCTATTGTAAAGAACTAGACATGGAGTTGCTGATCGATGAATTAATACATAGTAGAAGACTCATAGACTACCTACATGTAACTGGTGGAGAACCATTAATACAGTATAGAGAACTTATAAAATTATTTAAATACACAAATGAAAACTTAGGTATAAGTAATAGCCTTAATACCAATGCAACGCTATATGCCCCCCTAAAGAAACTCGTTATGAACAATTTAATAGAGCATATAGCAACAGATCTTAAGACTCCCTTCAAGAAATTAATTGGATATAATGGACAACTAGCTGATAAGCTATGGAGAATGTACCTAGAATCGCTGAAACTAATAGTAGACCATAATATATTGTTAGAACTGAGAATACCAGTATCAAAGCTATTAAGCGGAGCGGATGCAAAGAAGGAGATCCTAGAAATATTGAGGATCCTTGATAAAAACAGTAATTTCTATGTAGTTATAGAGCCTTTATTTGGTGAACCAATAACTAATCCTAGAGATAGAGAATGGTGTAGAATGAACTGTAATGTTTCAAATAATGATCTATATTCTATAGCTGATTTTTTACGTAAACATGGAGTTACCCGTATATATGTAAGAGAGTTTATTAGGTGATTCCATTTTGGAGAGAACAGTCTTAATCGAGAAAATTAAACCTAGTGTTAAAGTAGTTAATTATACTTTGAATTCTCCTCAAATAATAGCTGTTGCCGGTAAATCAACTATTTCTCCGAAAGACTATAGATCCCTTTTCGAGAAAATGGAGAAACAAGATGTAGAGAAATGGATTATAGAATTAATTAGGAGAGGCCATGGTTCACCGTTAGAACATGGAGTATATACTTTTGAAGTAGTATGTAGTAGAGTGACCAGTCATCAAATAATCCGTCACAGAATAGCTAGTTATACTCAATTGAGCCAGAGATATAGTGATAAATATCTTAGAGGCTTAATCAATAGGATAGCTGAATATCTAGGTTTATATACTCCCTCAAAACCACGTAATCGAGACGATTATAGATCCTATCTAGCGATCCTCACTAATTTTCTTGACCAAGATGTTTCTTTCGAGGATCTATTAGAGGTTTTAGGCGAAGCGTTTATTATACCGCCTCAGATCGTTCAGAGTAGAGATACAGTATTTCTTAAGAGTCTAGTTAGGAGTGTGTATATGTATTACTTAGCAATATATAATGGGTATAGCTATGAGGATTCGCGCTACATATTACCACAAGCTATAAAGACTAGATTATTGATCACAATGAATACACGTGAGTTGATCGAAAGCTTCTTAAGTCTTAGAATGTGTAGCCATGCTCAATGGGAGATTAGATACGTTGCTTGGAGTCTTTGGAGGGAATTAACTAGGATCCATCCAGAGATCTTCCAATATACTGGGCCTAGGTGCGTATTTGTGGATAATAGAGTTAGAGAGTATGTATGCAGATTAACTGATTATTTAAATGGAAACTGTAAACCAGTCATACGTAGATGCCCTGAACTAGTTTCTTCAGATAAGATAATTAATTGTTTAAAATATGCCTCACGTGATCCATGGGTGTTTTAAATAAAACACTCATTTTAAGAAATATTTGGGGTGTAACTGGGATTGATCCTGAGTGATTGGGATATTAGAGTATATATTGAAAAGAAACTTTTAGTCATCGACCCATTATTTCCAGACACTATTAGAGAGAATGGTGTTGATCTAAGGTTTGGTAATCAGTTTTGTAGATTTAAGAAATATAGAGATGTAGTTGTGGATACTAAGAAAGACCCGGTAACTGATGTTCTTGAATGTATAGAGGTAGATGATGAGGAAGGTTTTACTATACAACCCCTAGAACATATATTAGCTACTACACTTGAATGGGTTGAATTACCGGATGATCTTATAGGCTTCGTTAACCTGAGAAGTACCTTTGCTAGATACTCACTATACATACCACCAACTGTAGTAGATGCTGGATTTAAAGGACAGTTAACAATAGAAGTCATAGGTGGGAGTGTACCAGTAAAAGTTTATCCAAAACAACGATTCCTACACTTAATATTTGCGCGTACAAGCAGCCCTGTATATAAATCATATAGTGGAAAGTATCAAAGTCAAAAAGGAGTCACTCCACCAAGACCTGATCAGTAAAATATGAAACAATATATGCCGCCGCCGGGATTTGAACCCGGGTATCCCGTCACGGGCGCTAGTTAACCCCGTGATCACGGGCTCGAGAGGCCCGCATACTTGACCGGGCTATACTACGGCGGCTTCTAGTATATATTCATAGGGTTTTTCCCAGTTATTAATAATTTTCTATAACAACTTTAACAACTTTAAGTATATGTCTTAGTTTGTTTTTAAAGTGGTTTAATAAAGATATTAGTGAGGGGTTTTATATTTGCGAGTTGATTCAAAGAAAGTTTTCGATGAACTAGGTTATGATTATCTTTATCGAGTAGAACCGGGTAGTGAGCCTAGTTATGTTGATCTTAGATTCAAGGATATTGTCCCGGAGTTTTCTAGTTTAGATATAGGTAGTTATAGACTCTATGAACACCAGTTTCTGGGTTATAGAGTGTTAAGTGAAGGCAAGAACTTGATCATGGTTTCTGGTACTGGTAGTGGTAAAACAGAGGTTTGGATTTTATATGTTATGAATATGTTGAAGAAGAATAGAAACTATAGAGTCTTAGCATTGTATCCTACATTAGCATTAGCCAACGATCAGATTAAGAGGATAAATAGGTATTTATCAACTATAGGTAATAAACCATTACAACTAGATAGTGTTAAGAGACAAGAATATGAAAACTTAATAGGTAGGAAAAAGCTACGCGAATTAGTTGGTAGTTCGAATATTGTAATCTCTAATCCAGCATTTATCTTACATGATCTAAAGAAACTCTTGATACAACAAACAAGAGCTCTACTATATAGTTTCTATAAGAAATTAGATTTGATCATTATAGACGAGATAGACTTCTATAGTCCTCGTAGTTTAGCGTTACTATTAGCTATGATCAAGATATTGTGTAGCTATAGTGATGTAAAACCACAAATAGCTATATTAACAGCAACACTTGTAAACCCAGATGATCTAGGCAAGTATTTAGAAGAACAAACTGGGAGAAAATATAGTGTTGTTAGAGGAAAACCCTTCAACGTTGAAAACCACCTATACATAGTATTAGGCAAGAATATCAAGAGTATCTGGGAGAGACTAAAGAGTAGAAGAAGGGAAATCCTTGAAAATATAGATAATGATAACGTAAGGGAAGAGATAAGTAAAGCATTAGAGAATTACGAATACTTTTCACAAAATATTCATAGGATCATACCAATCCTAAACTCTTATGGAGTAGAAACACCAACACCAACAACTGATCATATAGAGATTATTAGCAAGTATTTAGAGGACGAATACGTTACACTAGTATTCACATACAGTATATCGCAAGCCGAAGAAATAGTTAGAAGCATTAAGTATAGGTATGGCGAAGAATCAAAAATAGTGAGTCACCATCACCTTGTACCTAAGAAGAAGAGAGAAGAAATAGAAGAGAAAGCTAGGAAAGGAGAGCTTAAAGTAATAGTTTCGCCGAGAACCTTGTCTCAAGGAATAGATATTGGTTTAGTTGCTAGAATAGTACATGTAGGTCTACCAGATAATGTACGTGAATATTATCAGAGAGAAGGAAGAAAGGGGAGGAGAAGAGAACTAGGTTTCTCTGAGACTATAATAATACCTTTTTCGAGATGGGATCGAGAACTACTCTCGCGTGGATTCAATGTTTTTGAGAAATGGTTAGAAATGGGGATCGAGAAGACGCTAGTTAATCCTAATAACTTATATATCTATTTATTTACTGGTTTAGCTAAACTAAGATCTCCTTGGTTTAGATCAGAGCTTAACGAATATGAAAAAGAAGCTTTGAAGAGAGTGGGGATACTTACCTCTAAAGGTGTAAATGAGAAATTATTGAAATGGATATATGAACGTATGAATTTCTATGAATTTGCTCCACCCTATGGTATTAAGAGGTATTTGATCAGCGGAGATAGAGAGATTCCATTAGAACCTATTGGACACTGCGATCTAGTTGAAAAATTTCAACCTGGAAATATTGATTATTCCGAAGAAGCTATTGTTACTCATCTAGAAACTGGTTATTCAAATAGATATGTTAGAGCTGTATATGAGAAACCAATTAGAGAAATTAATTTTTATAGTGATGAAGCATTCTCAATAGCGCTTGAAGAGTATAGGCATATTAAGATGCAATGGGGTGAAAAACCAAGTATTCTAAGAGATATATTGTCTGGTAGATTATCTTCTGAAGAATTATGCGTTGTATATACTCCCTGGAATGGATTTGGTAAATATAAGAAGATCCCGGATAGGTGTATATGGAGGCTTCGCTCAGAGAAGCCTCGTGTCCGAAGTATCGGTGATCGGATAATCGTTTATTATGATCGTAGACAGATATACGTACCTAAACCTACTGCTGGTGAATACCGAGACTATACCTATGGATACGTATATAGTGTTGATCCAGGAGAGAATAGTGAATTGCTTAGATTAGCATTAGCAACACTCATGATCATTCTACGTAGAAAATATGGTATCGAGTTTGAAACGATAATGTATGATGTTATTAAGTTGGGTGAATATAAATATTTTAGTTTACATGAACCAGAATCAGCTGGTATAATTGATCTAATTGATTGGCTCGATGTTAGGAGAACAATTGAAGAATATAGATTTGACGAGTTAGACTCTATACTATTATCCGAGATAGATGATATTTCATATTCTATATTGATATCTTATGATTTTGATTGGGAAACAGTACGTAAACAATTGATTCGTGTAATAGATTATATTTTGGCCAAGGATCGTGTTAAATTAAGTCTTAGTGGTGTAGAATTAGCTATTCCAAAACCTAGTCCTGGATTAAAGCTTCTCTCACTAACTACGCTTGTCGAAGTATTTGATGAGGAAACTGAAGCACCGCACATATTTGTTGCTTTGAATGTATTTGATGGTGATAGAGATTATGGTGGGATTGCTCTTTATCCACCAATACCATATGTTAAACCACCAGATGATATAGTTGATGTAGAGAAGATTGTTTTAGAAAAGATCTTCTATGAAAACTATAACTTAGTAATTACTGATATTGATAAGTTATTGTTTCAATTAAAAACTGCTAATTTAAGACAACTTGTTATGTTGATCAATAATTATCGCGATAAAGCTATAGATGTATCTAGGCTAGGGAGAGAAGTAGGTTTTGATCCATTTTCACATGAATCCTTGGCTGATATAGTTTTTCAAGATATAGAGGGGATTGAACCCGCAAATGTATATGAAGCTTTAAAGAAGATACGTGATAGGAAAAGTATATCGGAGTTTTCAAGAGATAAGATAATGAAGTATCTCAGTATACAAGCTAGGAAGACCTACCTATCATACCTTATACTGAGAGAGTTAAAGAAACAAAAAAGATGAATTATTATCTTATCTTTAAAACTGCTTGTCCAAAGAACTTGTTATGTTTTAAGTCGTAGAGTGCTTGGTTAGCTTCTTCTAATCTATAAATCTTTATCTCTGGTACTATATTGTGTTTTGAAGCTAATTCGAGGAATTCACGTACATCTCTACGTGTAACGTTTGCTGTAGTCTTTACTTCTCTCTCTAACCATAATAAGCTATAATCTAGTTTCTCGATGGGAGACATATGGATCTCTCCTAGAACTACACGCCCACCTTTATCTAGTTTCTTTAATGCTTCTATGAAAACCCATGAGACCGGAGCAAATACTAGTGCTGCATCTAATTTCGTATCTATCAAACTACGCGTATCGCCAGCCCAATCAGCTCCTAGTTTATATGCATAATCTATTTTCCACTCACTATGCGTGAATACATATACTTTTAACCCCAGAGCTTTAGCAGCTCTAAGTATTAAGTGGCCGGAAGCCCCGAAACCAAATATCCCGAGAACACCTTCTCTTCTCTCAGTAAGACCAGTTAATCTAAGTGCACGATAACCAACAGCACCAGCACATAATAGTGGAGCTGCATGACAGTCGTCGAAGCTACTGGGTATTGGGTGGATAAAGTCTTTCTTAGCAATCATATATTCAGCGTATCCACCATCTACACTATACCCGGTAAATAATGCTTGGTCACATAGATTTTCGAGTCCACGTCTACAATACTTACATTTACCACAAGCCCAGTAGAGCCATGGAACACCTACACGTTTACCTTTATCGACATTATCGACTTCACTACCAACTTCTTTAACAATACCTACAACTTGATGACCGGGGATAACTGGTAGTTTAACTGGTTTTAGATCTCCCTCGACGATGTGTAGATCAGTTCTACATACTCCACAACATTTTATCTCTAATAATACCTCGTCTCCTCTAGGCTCTGGTATATCTAGTTCTTCTAGTTTTAATGGTTTATTCTCGATCGGTTCTTGTCTATGTAGAACCATAGCTTTCAAATACTCTAACACCTCTTACTAATAGTTTTAGGTGTGAATATGTGGTTTGAGATACTTATTTATCCACTCTATATAGTGCCTCCAGAACATATTATTTATATCTATGATCTACAACAAAATCTCTGTATATTAATAATTGTATTCTTGATATTAGCTTCAATACTCGAGTTAAAATTTTTAACCAAGATTGTTTTATCAATACTATCCTCTATAATAGCTATACTTCACTATTACGTATTGATACTTGTTTCAAAATATGAATCCATAGCTTTGATCCCATTATTTATAGTGGAATCTACTAAGAAAGGATCGGTTTTAAGCTTGGATTATGGCCAGATCATGTTTATTGTATTGATTGTTTTATGGAGAAAAGAATTAATCCGTTATTTTAAGAGACTCCATAAGGGGATCGTTAAGAGGGAAGCAACTAGTGTATCCAGTGATGAAGCTAAATAGAGAAGTTTTAGAGTGCAGGATTAGACGTAGGTTAAATAGATTTGTAGTTGAGGTTTTAATAGATAATAGGATTAGTAAAGCTCATATCACTAATACTGGTCGATTATATGATGTATTGGTTGAGGATCGTATTGGTTATTGTTTTAGAATAAATGGTAAGAAGTTGAAGTATAGGTTATTCGCTGTAAGAGATAATGATGGAGCTTCTTTAATAGATACTCGTTTACAAGAAAATAGTTTCATATATTTTGTTGAAAACAATTATGTGTCTTGGCTAAGTAATTGTTCGTTATATAAGCATAATGTATGGTTGGATTCGAGTATTATTGATTATTTATTCAAATGTAATGATAGGGAAGTATATGTTGAGGTTAAGAGTGCTGTTTTAAGAATCGATCATGAATATGCTGGGTATCCGGATTGTCCAACACTGCGTGGTAGGAGACAGATTGAGGAGTTGATCAAGCTTGTTAACAATGGTGGTTCTGCAATGATAGTTTTTATTGCTGGGTTACCGGGTGTTAAAGGGTTTAAACCATATGATCGAGGAGATCCAGTTGTTGCTGAGTTGATTAGAGAAGCGTATAGAGTAGGGGTTTTGTTGAAATCTCTGAATATCTACTATGATCCTTTAAATAACTCTATAGTACTTAGAGATCCCGAACTACCAGTTATTTTATAGATAAGAGAAAAGCAGCTATTACTGCTAATACTATACCTATTGTTTGTTGTATTGATAGTTTTTCTCCGAGTAATATATATGCTAGTATAACTGTGATTGCTGGATATAATGCTGTTAGTGGTATAACTATAGATGCTTTTCCATGCTCGAGTGCTTTAATGAAAAAGATATATCCTCCACCACCTAGTAGCCCAGCTACTATAGCTGTTAATGTATAATTATCGAGTTTTAAAGAACCCATACCATGATATGATACAACAAATAACATAACTACAAAACTAGCTATAGAACTCAACATATATGTTTCAATCCAAGATAAATTCTGATAAGCAAGTTTTAATATAAAACCCCATAAACCCCACAACAATAAACACAACAAACTATACAAAACCCAATCCTCCATAACCAATCACCCAATAACTAATAATACTTAATGATCACAATATAAACAGAGAACCTCTAACACTAAAAGAACTAGAAGCTCCCATGTATTCTTGCTATAGAAAATAGTGCGGCGGCCGGGATTTGAACCCGGGATCTCCGGCTTGGGGGGCCGGCGTCCTAGTCCAGGCTAGACGACCGCCGCATTTTTACGAGAAGAGTTTTCCTTAATAATTATTTAAATAAAATTAGGTGCTTATAGGTTTTCTATATAAGTTGTTATAGATATATTATTTTTGTTTTAGTGATGATAAGAGGGTCTCATGAGCTAGTAAAGCTGTGATGATAGCCGGAAAATCTGATTTATAGTTTTCCTCCTAGCTTCTCTATTGCTTTAGCTGCTTCTTCTAAATCTTTATATGTATCTATTGCTTTCCAGAATATATCCGTGTATTTCACTGCACCAAGTACACCGTCACGAGCCATTGCTGGAAAAGCTGTTTTCTCTAAATCTCCCTTCTCTGGGAAATACTTAAGTGCTTCTGGTTTTAACGCGTATACTCCAGCGTTTATCCAGTAGTTCTTGAGCAATGGTTTTTCCATAAAACCCTTTACCTGAGAATCCTCTATTTCAAGAACACCATAAGGGCTTGGTAATGGTATCGTAGCTATTACTCCGAGATAATCTGATTCCTCTAGTCTCTCTATAAGTTTCAATGGATTAAGATTAGTTAATATATCACCGTTTAACACAAGGAAATAATCTTCTTTCCTCAATATATGCTCAGCATTTTTAACAGCACCACCAGTACCTAACGGCTCATCCTCAACAACATACGTTACCTTCACACCCAATCTACTACCACTACCAACATACTCAATAACCCTCTCCTTACGATAACCAATCAATAAAACAAACTCATCAAAACCATATTCCTTCAACCACTCAATCTGCCACTCCAATATAGGTTTGTCAATAACACTAACCATCGGTTTAGGTAACTCTTCAGTATAAGGTCTAAGCCTCTTACCAAAACCACCAGCAAGTATAGCTGCAAGCATACCTACACCAACCCTCAATAAAACCAATCTTTAAATAAATCGTATGATATTTAAAATTAATAAACCATAATAGCCTAACTATAATCTAGAGAACGCCGCCGTAGCTCAGCTGGGAGAGCGCCCGTGAACCCTCTCCCAGTATTTCCTGGACGGGTTCGGCGAAGCTGAAGACCGGGCGGTCCGGGGTTCAAGTCCCCGCGGCGGCATATTCATATATCCTATTCTATAGTATATCTAGTTAAACATGAGATGTCAAGGTTTAGAGAGCATTGATTAAAGTATTGGTTGTTAAGCTTACTAGACCATATATAGAGGATTATATTGAACATTGGATCGACGATTTTAAAGATTCTCTAAAGAAGGTAGGATTGAACATTGAGGTGTTGTTGTGGCCAGAGACTATAAGAGTTCCTATGAAGTGTTTCGATTGGAGTAGAAACCAATATTTTGCTCCATGTATCCTCTCTTTCATTAAAGAACAATTCAAAGAATTAATTAATGAATACCATATTATAGGTGTTGGATACATTGATGCTTATGATCGTGGTTTAAACTTCGTATTTGGAGAGGCTGATCCATATAATAGGGTGGCCGTAGTATTTACAGTAAGACTTGACCCTAGGTTTTATGATGAGGGAAGAAACTATAACTTATATGTGGAACGTGTTAGTAAGGAGATCGTACATGAATTTGGACATTTACTTGGGCTGAGACACTGTAATGTTAGAAAATGTGTAATGAGTTTTAGTAACAATGTATATGAGGTTGATTTAAAGACTAGGTTTTTCTGCAATAATTGTAGAAGAAAGCTTAATGCTTTAATGGGATAAGATTAGATATCTAGTACAAAATATGCTCGCCACTCACTATCTTCTCTAACGATCCTCATTAAATGGTAGGTGACAGCTTTTATCTCTACACGTGGCTCATGTTTTTCCGGGTTAAACTCTTCACCTCTACATATACCTTCTAGTCTATAATTTAATTCACCATTTACTCGTTTGATCTCCAAAGAACTAGTCTCTATTTCACTACACATAATGTTCTCACTATAATAGATAATTAATAACTCTTCAAGCCATCTATAAAGTAAATTCTCCAGATCAAATCCTTCAGCAACTACTCGTTTCTCAATAACCCTATCTACATCCTTAGTATTAGTCATTGATTCAAATAATGCTATTCCAGCGTTTCTATATAGATCCAGAATATTATCTCCATAAGCAACTATATACAGATCAGCTGTATGCTCTAAATAATCAAATACACCCGGTAGCCCGCGTTGTACTATCTTCTCTTCCAAAACCCTTCACCAATAGGGAACTATATAGGAAACACTATGTAAAGATTTTACTAATCCATGCCGAGGTGTAGTATCTATTTTACTTGTAAATATTTAAACAGTTTTATCTACTAAATTATTATAACTCTAAAACAAAACCTCAAAGTATTTTATGAGGTGCCATATATGAAGCCGGGATTTGAACCCTATAGTCAGTATGTCGATAAAAATTATACTCCTGATCTAGAGCATGATGTTATAGTAGTGTTTAAAATAAGACCGGCTAAGGGATTCACGATTGAGGATGCTGCGGGTGGAGTAGCTGCTGAAAGCAGTACTGGTACTTGGACAACACTTTACCCATGGTATGATGTTGAGAGAGTAAAGAGGTTATCTGGTAAAGCATATAAATTCATAGATCTAGGTGATGGTTCATGGCTTGTATATGTAGCCTATCCTGTAGAGCTGTTTGAACCAAGTAATTTACCGGGTTTCCTAGCATCTATAGCTGGTAATATTTTTGGTATGAAGCGAGTTGAATCTCTACGTATAGAGGATATTTATCTACCAAAGATCTTCATCGACGAATATAAGGGTCCGAGTAAGGGGTTACCAGGTATAAAGAATATTTTTAACGTATATGATAGACCGATCGTTGGAACCGTTCCTAAACCTAAGGTTGGTTATTCACCTGATGAAGTAGGTAAACTAGCTTATGAGATCCTAGTTGGTGGTATGGATTATATTAAGGATGATGAAAACCTAGTAAGCCCTAGTTTCTGTAGATTCGAGGCTAGAGCAAAAACTATTATGAAAGCTATTGAGAAAGCTGAGAAAGAGACTGGTGAGAAGAAAGTATGGTTTGCAAATATCACTAGCGATATACGTGAGATGGAAAAGAGATTAAAACTTATAGCTGATTATGGAAACCCCTATATCATGGTCGATGTAGTTGTTAGTGGTTGGGCGGTATTAAATTATATTAGGGATT
>NJDP01000006.1 GCA_002254665.1 Desulfurococcales archaeon ex4484_58
TAAGTTAACTAAAGTACATAGACTTGGATATTATAGTGTAGTTGAAGAAGATCTTGGTATAGCTGGTAAATTTAAGTTACCTAAATATCTAGAGGTACTTAAAAAACATGGATTCAGTTTTACAGCTAAAATAGATTATCATAGGATCGGATTATCAAGTTACTTCATATTTATATTTAACAAAGTTATAGATTTCAAAGAATTACCTTATCTATCATGGCTCCACACATACGTAATAACCTATAACCCTCTTGGCACGTTAATCGAGTATTATATTCCAATAAAATATAGAAAAAAATTAGTTAAAGATATACATAATAAGTTCGATGAAAAATATCCAAACCTTATTATCGAAGATGTTTTCATAATTGGTAGAGAAAGAAGACAACCCTCATTCTCGAGGTATAATTTTAGTGAACACCCATTAATAACAGGTTATTCACTATCCTATCTTAAAAACAAGTTTACAGAACTACTTTCTGAACATAAGAAAATAGCTATTATTGATGAAGAAGAATTAGAAGAGAATATTACGGGGTTGAAAGACCTAGTTGATCTATTAATTTTAAAAGAATTTGAAGCAAATGCTTTTACAATGCTTACTCAAATATCTGAGAAATATGGGTTTGAATCTGCTCATTTAAGAAAACATCTATTTAACCATATATTTAGAAATAGACTTATAGAAGGAGTATTTCTTAAATCAAAAATATTTATCGACGCCCTATCCTCTCCATTGCTTCTATTTATAGAGACAAATGATCAAAAGGTTTTCCGTGCATTGATAGGTTTAATGCAGGAACTTGAATGTACAATTGGTTTAGGTTATTCTTCTGAACACGAGAAACCATATAAACTTGTAGTCTCACATTATAGAACGCTTCATGGGTTTGAAGACTTCAAGAAGTTTCTTCTATCGTTATACTCTGAAGGCTTAATAGATAAGATAATAGCTACAGAGTATATTGTTCCTTCATTTAAGAAATTTACAATACCCTATATGAACTTTTACCAAGAACTAAGAGATTGGAGTCTAGATACATTAAAAACACATATATTTTTCGGAAAGAGGATCTTGAGAAGAGGATCTCTCAATCAATAGAAAAATGCTTAAGTATCTTAATACCATAATCTATTCACCAGAGGCGTCTTATTGGTTTTGAGGTATAAGTGTAATGTTTTCAAAATTACTATTACCAGAGTTTTCGTTGATTGTGAGAGGCTCTATTTTAGGTGTTTTACTCCTATTTACTCTACTCATATATAATGGTTCTCTGTTAGGTTTTGGTTCAGATATGTTTACATACGTAGCTGAGACCACCGGGTTATACGATATCAATATAGGTTTACTTTTGAAATACTTAACACCAATTATATTACTCTTAACACTACTATTCCTTTCTATTAGAAGAAGGCAGTTGATCATGGGTTTCATTGTTTTTCTCGGTAGATACATCGTATCTCTACTTGTAATTACTATTATATTGTTTGGTATAGTTATCTATGATAAATTCTTCAGTGTACAAAACTTTGAACATGAAGTCTTTGGACTAATGATATCAACAATTTTGTTAGGAATAGTTATGGTTTTTCACACACAATATCCCATAGTAGCATTTAGCTTTACACGAGTAGATGAAAAAGGAAAAACAAGACCGGTTTCTATTTTCTCCAAAGAAGTTACTTTAGATAAGAACGAGTGGTTGAGGATCAAGATTTATGGAGACCCCGATCAAGTGATCGTGGGTTCTGACCCAGAGTCTACTTTAAAGATTATTGAGAAGAATACTACGTTAACTCATAGTTACATAGACGTTATCCCAGTTAATCCTCATGGTGGTTATCTAGAGATTTATTGGCGTGGGAAAATAATTTATAAAATAAAATGTCATGCAAAAAATGTGGATTTCAAGGAATTAAAGTTTACAGTGTATTTTAACGATGATCCAGTAGGTGAATATACATATAAGGTTGAATCCTATAAAAACTTGATTGAAGCAGCTGAACCAGTAATACGGGCTATATTAGCTAAACTCGGGTTAGAGAAGGATGATCTTAGAGAGGTACAGTTCTATAGCAAAGACCAAATATATATACCATCAAATATGAGGATCAGTGATTTAGTAGATGTGAATGAAGTTATTGTAAAGATCTATTCTAGCGAGAAATATTTAGAGTTTCTTAAAGATCTGAGTAGAAAAGACGTATTTGAACTCTGGGAGACACTTGTTAAAAGATTAGAGGTTCTACGCGGCTTATTTAGTGAAACTATCAAAGAACACGTTCGTATCAAAACTAAATTTAATAGTGTATTGAAAAATTGGTGGTAATTTTTGCTTATTGTCTTGAATGGTATGCTAAAATATTTAGATGAACTTGATACTTTAGATCTAGATAAACGATATATCACTACCCATGAGATCAAAGGTGTTAGTGGTAAGCAGATCGTGGTAGAGGATCTAGGGTATAGACTAGAATATGCTGAGAGAGTACATGATTTCCACTCTATAAGCAGATTAGCTGAGAAATATCTATACGGGTTTAAACCAGTAGATAAACGGATAATCATATTATTAAGTGGGAGACAAGCACTTGATCTAGGTTTTACAATTGAATTATTGAATAAAATATCCGAGCTGAGAAGTTTTCCGGAAGTAGTAATGATGATAGAGACACCTAGATCTAGTGATAATAATATAGTAAAAGCAAGGTTTTATGCTTCTATGAAGATTTTTGGTCTCTATGATATATTATTTAATTACACGTCTCTCGGTGCATTCAAATATATATTTGTAGACCCCGATCAACCCGGTGAATTCTACAACTATATGGTTACGATGCTCAATAGTTATGATGGGCTTTCTAAATGTTATTCAACACTACATTTGAAGTTTAAAAGATTAGTTATTCCATTACTTGATCTAAGTATTCTCTCTGAACTACTAGTTCTACTGGGTAAAACTAAGCGATTAAGTAATGAGTACAAGTTCATATTATGGGTTATGCATAGAATCCTAGATAAAGCACCAACTGAGCTATGGAGTATTGCAAGAAAGAAAACAGATATAATACGTGGTAGTTTCTATTCATATAGAGAACTAGTTTCTCGTAGTGAAGAAACTAATGAGTGTCTCAAAAAATTAGTAATGTTATTAAGTAGGGGTTCAAAATATACAGCTTCTCTCGTGGATCCAAGAGCTTTATTTGAAAAACTATCCTCGGGCACTACTCTTTCAAATATATATGTCGAGTTTTCTATAGAGGAGCTTTATAATAAAATTAAAAGAATAGATGCCGAGGATCTACTTAACATATATTCATTAGGCACATTATCATTATATATTGTTTTCGAACATAGAGTACTTGTTGGCGAGGATATCGCTAGTATTCTTAAGGGAAAGGATTTAATAGTATTGAAGAGGAGAGTGAATGAATTATCTCCAATTTATATATTAGGTGTTCCGATCAATACAGATTGTGGTTATAACACTGAATATATTCCAATGGATATATATGAAGCATATATGGATCAATATAGTGTATCTAAGAATACCCTATACCCACAGCGGATCATATTTAGAAATCAAGTACTTGATATAGATAATATTCATAATATAAATATGATCAACTACCTTGGATACCGGAAAGGAGTTGAAGAAGAATGTATATTTATCGGGAGAAAAACAATTGATTCATTTATTGCAAATATAAAGTAGAAGAGCAATAAGATTTTTCTCTATGACAACACCAATATAGTATCAGAAACCATCTAATATCTAGGTGTTGTGTTATGGCTAGACTAAGATTTGGTCCAGCAGGTAAGCCTGTATCCATGAAATCAAGCGATTTATTAAAAGCACCTAGTTTTCTACGAGAGATCGGTTTAGATGCTATGGAATACGAAGCTGTTAGAGGAGTGAAGATCTCTGAAGAGAAGGCTAGGAAGTTTGGAGAAGAAGCGAAGAAGAATGATATTTTATTGAGTATGCATGCACCATACTTTATAAATCTAGCTAGTTCCAAGGAATCAACAGTTGAAGCTAGTATTAAGAGGCTCGAGGAGTCAGTTAAAGCTAGTATGTGGATGGATTCGTATATAGTTGTTTTCCACCCTGGATACTACAAAGATGCTCCTTCTAAGAAGGAAGCTGTTGATCGGGTTGTTGAGAATCTTAAACCAGTAATTGAGTATAGGGATAGTATTGGTGCGAATAATGTATGGCTTGGAGTAGAAACTACTGGTAAAATTACACAAGTAGGTGATCTAGACGAGACGATATATATTTCAAAAAAATTAGAGGGCGTAAAACCGGTCATAGACTGGGCTCATCTATATGCACGCTATGAGGGTAAGTACGTTAAGAGCGTAGATGATGTACTAGAAGTTATTGAGAAGCTTGAGAAAGAACTAGGTGAAGAAAGCATTAAGCCTCTACATACTCATTTCTCAAAAATAGAATATGGTAAGGGTGGAGAGAAGAAACATCATAATCTCTCAGAGAAAGATTATGGTCCTGAATTTGAACATGTATGCAGAGCATATAGTGAAACTGGTATTGAAGCAGTTATAATTAGTGAATCCCCGGTTTTAGAGCTAGATGCTCTAGTTATGAAGAAGATCTGTATTGAAATATGTGGTGCTAAATGTTTTGCTGACTAGGATCCGTGGAAAAGTTAATAGTTACGTTATGAAGATAGCAAAGATATTCGCTATACTAGGTTTACGACCTATTCATCTAACTATACTATCACTTCTTTTCGCTTTTTCAGCGTTTCTTTCAGCGGTGCTTTATAATTCAAAATATTTATTTCTATTATTTATTACCCTATCTGGTTTAATGGATATGCTTGATGGCGCGTTAGCGAGAGCACTTAATAAAGCCTCTAAAAGAGGAGCATTTATTGATTCGACACTTGATAGAATATCTGATTTCTTCATAATATATTCGCTTATATACTTTGATTTTGAATACTCGCTGGTAATCTATCTATTGGTAGTTTCGTTTATGATAAGCTATGTTAGAGCACGTAGTGAATCATTGGGTCTATCGCTTGAAGGAGTAGGCATAATTGAGAGAGCTGAGAGGATAATATTTATTCTCGTTATAATACTAGTATCTAGCTATAATAAAATACTATCACTTACTCTTCTATATGCACTATTATTATTATCAACGGTAACGTTGCTACAGAGAATATTCTTTGTAGTTATCCATATAGAAAAAAGTAGTAGAAAAACTATTTAGTGAACTCTTTAATCGCTTTTTCAACAAGTATCATATAAGATAAGTTTGGGCCTCCACCCATTAAAACAGCTACCCATGCAGCTTCTCTAATCTCATCGGGTGTTGCTCCGTTTTTTAATGCTTCATTAACATGATACGCTATACACCATGGACAGTGAGCATTAACAGCAAGAGCAACTGCTATTAATTCTTTGATACGTTTATCAAGAGCTTTAGGTGTTTCTACTTTCTCTAATAGGTTCAGAAAACCATTAACTTGGTCTGGACTTACTCTCCTCCAGTACTTGACGTATTCATGGAACTCTTCTATTAACTTCTTCATTTCATCCATAGTCTCACCACTTTATAGAGATTCTAGTTACAATTATAATTTCTTTCTCCTATAGGAGGCGGTAAACTTAAGAGATAGCCGATAGATCATAGTGTCCAGTTAATGGAAGTGTTGTTCTAAAAGATACATAACCTAATCTTAATATATGACTCTTAACTATACCTACTCATGAACATCCTTCGGCGAATGCGTAGAGAAAACTAATCCTAACCTCCTAGCTCTACCTAATCTAGCTATTCTATCGATCATGCTTGAAACATGCTCTATGTACTCTTCACGACCACCACCTTTGGATGGGAAAAATCTGTGTGCTTCATCAATTAATATTATTACTGGTTGTGTTGTTCTCCTCTGTCGAGTACGTGTAAGTTTCCATTCAAAGACTTTATTAAGGATCCTAAAAGCTGTAATACTAATAACTTTCTCGGGATCAGCAAAACTATGCTCTTGCAAATACTCTAGATCAACTATGATGGGATAACCTTTGAATATTCTATGATGATTCTCCATAATATCCTCAATTCTTGGTTCGTGTAAATACTTATCTTCACCAACACCTATAGGTACTCGAATATCAAATAAACCCGTATCTATAAGCGAACCGATCTGTCTCAATATATTCTCCAAAGTAGATTTATGGATAGCTAAATCCTTTATTAGTTCAACAATATACTCTTTATTAGGATCCAATACTACTCCACGTGGACTACCCGGTTTTTCGTGTAAACGATATCTAGCTTCACGTAAAGCATCATAGAGATCATATATAGTCTCGATATAAGCGTTTCTAGTCCGTAGATAGTTTAACAACCTAGATAAGCTATCCTTAGCTTGTCTCGTAAAATAGGGGTTTAAGGATATGAATTCACGTGGAGACACATCTGTAAATCTAAAACCATAAGGTATAATATATAATTCATAAGATTCCTTCTCAACACCATATTTAACCTTAATATTTAATTCGACGTATCTAAGAGGAGGATTACCCGGTTCTTCAGATATCTTAGTATCCTCGATCTCTATGTTCCAACTCTGTCTCTCAGCTATAGAATAATACGTTGAATAAATATAATCCTCAGCAATACTCTTTAATGCACGAGCCCAATTCAGATTATCTTCTTTAATATTCTCTAAAACATAACGTGTAATAGGGAGTATTATCGTTAAACCACGTGGTCTATTTATCCTATCATTAATATTATTGATCATTTTAAGTTCAAGTTCCCGGTTTAAGGTAGAAAAATCCCATGTAGGGCGTAACGGTAATGTTACATAATCTCTATTAGGATCCATTACTAGTATTGTTGTCTTATTTAATTCTTCATTAACCCCAAATGATGAGATCATGTTTTTTAATAAAGTAGTTTTACCAGAACCAGTAGTTCCTAAAACGATCACATGTTGATAGAAAGTCTTTAAAGGTAAATAAAAACCTAAGAAAACACCATCTTCCGGTAGCCCAAGTATCTTCTGGATAACCTCTCGGTTTTCAAGCTTAATAACCGGGGATTGCGGCTCTACAACATAATTAGCAATAGATACCTCCCCATTTTCCGGGTCATAGGCTAGTAGAGGTTTAGCTTTAACTCGAGTCCTCGTTAGTAGACCGGATGCTTCCTTACTAGGAGTACCAACGTATACATCTGGTAGATCGAGTTCTGCTAATACATCTCTACGCTCAACGCTAACTATCCTCAAACTTATGATGTGGTTAGTCTTTATATCGACGACTGCTAAATAACTACCAGCTGATGCTATGTTTATAAAATCTCTAAAGTAAATAGCTGGCTCAACATCAAAAATTACGAGTCCTCCTTCCTCGCTAATATTAGAGGGACTAGTACGTGAAACCCATCCAATGATCACTCCATACTTCTTAGCTATCTCGTAAGCCTTCTCTATCTTCTCCTCTAAAAACTTTAATATCTCATTCAAATCTAAATAAACCTCGATAAACTAGTACTGTTTCTCCTCAGTGAATTTATGTCTAAAATGTTATATATTGATATGTATGATCCGTTGGTAAATTAGTTATTCTCAGTAGATAATTTAACATCCCATTAGTTATTTTCTTAGCTCTATTATCAGCCAACAATATACTTAATGGGAGTATAGAGCCCGAATAAATACTATCGTAGATAATTGGATTCAATGATTCATCATCACCATGAATAGTTTCTACTCTATAAAACATGTAATTTCTATAATCGGTTCGGCCAGCAACCTGTCTTCTAGGTAAACCTATATAGTATAGTTTTTTACTTGGCAACTTAATAGTTATCCTACCGGGATCATATATAATTGGTCCTATATAGAATGGTTTTGGAGTTAGTTCTTGGTATCTAATAGTCGACACTATGGAGAGATAAGCTTCATCATTGATATTACCATTACTAACTCGGAGAGGATCTATTCTAGACAATATATTTGATCTATACAATCTCTTAACTACTCCGAGAACAATTATATTTCTCTCTTTATATAGCTTATCAATTAGATTTACACGTTTCTCTATAAGATATTTCCAGCTCTCAACATAAACATTTAATAGTTCATCCTTTACACCATGGAATTCATTTAATTGATAAACTAGTGGTGGAGTATAATATATTGGTCCATCTATAAAAATATATGAATCACGTATGCTACTCTCTTGTAGAGTCTTCTCTAGTATAGTGTTTTCGAGACCTAGTCTAAGCTCATCTAAAACTACATACTTACTATACTTCGGTGTATACTGTATTCCGATAGGATTCTTATTAGTCACACCTTTTCTCTCTAGTTTATCTAGTATTTCTAATGGATAATTAGATACTTCGGGAATAATTACTGCATATTTGTATTTGAGATCATAGTTATTTAAAACATGATATATGTTTGGATAGTCGAGTATATATCCTTTAATTCTATTGATAATAGTTGCTGCTCCTATGGCTAGGAATATGTATGGTGTATCAATAACACGTGAACTACTATCTATAGCGTATATTTCTAGGTATCCTTTAGGTTGCTCATTAAGTTTTATCTCAACAAACTCGATCCTCTTAATTCGTACCTGATCCTCGCTAACAGTATGTTCTATATACTCATAGATTCTTTCTCTACGTGAATCTTCATCTCTAATTATACGTTTATTATCGATTGGAAACTTACGTACCTCCTCGAGGAATCTAATTAATTCGTTCATCATTTTTGTTCCTCTAAATATATATTAAGGAGACTTAAATATTGATTACATTTTAAAATACTTATATATCTTAAACTAACTGATTTGAATACATTAACTAAATAGTATAAAACATTTATACAGTATATGGATACAAAATGAATCGAAGCGAACGTGAATTTATAATATTTATAACTCTTTATAATAGCATTGATTATCGAGGTGTTTGTTATGCCTAAAAATGTTTCAAAGATATTTGTAGCTGGTGACTGGGATGCTGATGGAATAGTTTCTACAGCTCTCCTCGTATATTCTCAGGAAAAACTAAATGCTTATCCACTAAAATCTACTGCGATCGTTCATAAGAAACCAGTTGATCCCGAACGTATAAAATATATATTCGGAGATTTAAGCGGGAATTATGATCTACTTGTTTTCCTTGATCTACCATATACGAGTAGAATACCAAAAATATTGAATATATTAAAGAAACATTTTGGTATTAAAAAAATAATGTATATAGATCACCACTTGTCAAGCTTAACTTATCAATCTGAACTAGAGAAAGTGGTAGACGAATTAATACTGGATCATAAAAACCCAACGGCCGTTATAGTTTATAAATTATTAAAAGAAAACGGGATCACAATTCATAGTAGGTTAAGATCTTTTGTTGAAGTAATCAAATATATGGATAGTGGGAGGAAAGTACCAAATAGTCTAATGAAACTATTTGAATTAACCAAGCTATTTTCTAAAGCATTAACTATCACTAGGGATGAAGAGTTATGGATAAAGATTGTTGATTGGTTAGCATCACCAACCCCTCTACCAATGCCTCTTGAAGAATCTGTCCTAAATAGAGTTAAAAAGATAATTGAGGAGAGAGATAGGAAGATGCAAGAGATAGCTTTAGATCTGGCTGTCAGCTCCATGAAAGTAGGTATTTTCAGATTTATAGATGCACGTGATCGTTGGAGATATCGTGGTTCATCAGCACTAGCATCAAAGCTTGCTTCTATCTTGAAGGCTCCAGTTATACTATTAGTTGATACTAATAAACCATACTCACTACTAGTTATTAAAGCTTTAAAAGGTCAGGCTTATCGTGTAGCTAAACAATTATTAGCTGAAGGAATAGCACTAGACATTGCTGGTCATCCTAACCTTGCTATTGTTAAAGTACCGAAAAATATTGATAAGGATCAGTTAATTGAAATATTATATAGGATAAGTTTCTATGTATAATTCTACTATAAACTATTCTCTCCTCTTCTTCTTTCTACTAGTTTCGAATAACTGCATTATTCCGAGACCAGCGAGTTCTCTTCTAATCTCTTCGGGTGGTATGGAATAAGTTGCTGTAGCATATCTAGAGACTATTAATGGCGAAAAGAGGAATACTAGTAGACCGAACATAAATAATACAAAGCCTAATCCTTGCATCCATTTAGCGATAATATATTCCTGTTTTGGAAATAGACCAATAGCTTTATAACTAATAATACAATTTACTCCTTCTCGTATTTTCTTCTCTGAAGTCTCTAGAGTAGGTCTTGAATAAAGCTCATCATATCTTATACCAAGATAAGAAGCTCGTACACTTATGAAATAGGTTCCTTTTTCCTCAATATATATAATTGTATATAAATAATCGGAAAAAGTCTTTGAATATACTATTTCAACTCCATCCGATCTAATTATACCAACGAATAATATGAGAGTAGGTAAAGCAATATATTGTGTTCTATTACCTACTTGAGCTTCAACTATTAAATATCCTTTTGTACTCATATATATTGTTATATTATTTTTAACTTTCAACTCTTTAGATATATAGATATACATAGCATCATACGTTGCATCAACTGTGTATGCATCCTCAACTAGAGGTTTTTGAACCAAATATCGGGGAGGGGTATTGAATAGTTTTTCTAGAGGAAATATTAAGAGGTTGTTATCGATATATATGTATCCAGCGTAGAATATAGTGAACCCTATCATCATTAATACAACACTACTCAAACCTACTTTCACATAAAACTGTCCATATATAGTAAAGTACTTTTTACCAAACACTATATCACCATACTAATATTTCTAGTAAATAAGTATAAGCCACCTAATATATCTATACTATATTCAATTCATTAATATCTCCAAATACTTAATATAATTAATACAGCTCAACATTTAAAAACTAACTATTCCACTAAGCATTATCATATGAAATAATGAGGATTAGCCCCCATGAACATTATAGTAGAGGAAAATGCTCTAAAAAAGCATAAACCATGGTTCAATCATCCAGAAAACCCATATAGGATAGAACTTATATTGAAAGCTTTAAAAATCCATGATCTAGCTAGGTATTCAAGTGTGATCACACATACCTATATTGAAGAGGAAACATGGAAGATCCTTAAAAGAATACATTATAAGGGGTATCTTGGCTACCTAGTTAGAATGAGTAAGAAAGCTCCATGTGAAATAGACCCAGATACGTATATGACGAAGGATACTTTAGATCTAGCTTTAGAAACCATCGATCTAGCATATAATACAGCACGAAATATACGAGATAGAGAGAAGATCTTCTTGATAGTTCGTCCACCAGGCCATCATGTAGGTTTAGGAGGTAAAGCTATGGGTTCATATACTCAGGGGTTCTGTATATTAAATAATGTGGCATCAGCTGTTATAGGTTTTAAAGATCGGGGTTTAAGTAGGGTAGCTGTGCTCGATCTCGATTTACACCATGGTAATGGAACACAAGAGATTTTCTATAGGGAAAACACGGTTTTACATATAGATATTCATAGAGATCCGCGTGATTTTTATCCTTTTACTGGCTATATAGATGATCTAGGTTATGGGAAAGGTTATGGTTACTCAGTTAATCTAGTATTAGAACCAGGTACTGGAGATGATTCTTATATAGAAGTATTTAACATAGCATGGGAACTATTAAGACAGTATAATCCGGAAGCAATCGTGGTTTCGATGGGTTTTGATGGATACATGGATGATGGTTTATCGGATCTGATGATAACTGAATACACTTACTATATGATTGGAGGAGTGCTTAGAAAAACTGATGTTCCACTATTAATTGTACTTGAAGGTGGATATAGTAAGGGATTATTAAATGCTTTACCAGCGTTTATCAAAGCATTAATTGGTGAAAGAATTGATTTTAAAATAAAAGAGAGTATTTCTTCGAGTTATGTTAGGAAGGCTAATCTAGATAATGCTATACGTGTAAAAGAAAAAATATTAAGTATATGGGGTTTTAAATGAGTGAGTATGAGATCGAAGTAAAATATAGGGTTTTATGTGATGTAAAGTATGTTAAAGAGAAATTATCAATTCTGGATTTAAAATTGGTAGATGAATGTATAGAAACGGACACATACTTAAATCACCCATGTAAAGACTTCAGTAAAACGGATGAAGCATTGAGGTTAAGAATTAGGAAATGTAGTAGTGGGACAAAATATTATATAACATATAAGGGTCCCAGGGAACCGGGCTTAGAGGTTAAGAAAAGAATTGAAATAGAATCTATTATCGTAGATTATGATAAAGTATTGAAAATACTAGAAAGACTTGGTTTCACCCCAATCCTAAAATATTCTAAACATAGAACGATATATGGTGGTGAAGAATTGAGTATTACAATTGATCAATTATATGATGTTGGCGTATTCCTTGAGATCGAAACATGTAATATCGAGTTAATTAAAAAGCTTAAAGACATATTGGGATACTGTATTGAGGAGGTTCATGAAACATATTTAGAAATATGTTTAAGTACTAAAAAATGTAGAGTGATCGATGATACTAGTATGGTTCATGATTAGGAAATGTGATCAATAATTGTGTTGATGATAATTAGCTGTGCGTTTAAATTAGGTTTATTTAACTAATATTAATGATGATGCGTTATTAGAAGGACTGTGGAGATGAAATCTTGTTGTCTAAAGAATATGTATCAAGTGAAATAATAGTTCCTTTGATCTATAGGAAATATATGAAGGAACAATTAGATCGCTTAGAAGAGCTACGTAATGAACGTATAATCTATGTTACTGACCTAGTGTCGTGTTCCCATAAACTGAAACTTAGAAGACTCTACCCTGAATTATCTCTTAGGTTTGAGCCTGGAGCTGTGATAGGTAATTTGATCCATGCTGGTCTTGAGGAAATTCTTAGTGAGGAGGGTTATCAAGTAGAGTATCCGGTGGAGAGGGGGTTTGAGGTAAATGGTGTAGAGTATATATTGAAGGGTAGAGTAGATGCTTTTCATCCGGAGAAAAAACTCGTAGTAGAGATTAAGAGTAGCCGTGATACCCAGAATAAGCCTCATGAACATCATGTTTATCAGTTACAGGTATATCTAAACTTGTTGGAAGTAGATAAAGGGATATTGATCTATATAACACCGGATGGTTTCTTAGAATATAGTGTTGAGAGAGAGAAGATAAATATTAAGGCATTAATTAAAACTCTGGTAAATGATGAAATTCATCCTCGTTGGAGCTGGGAGTGTCGATACTGTTTATTTAGAAGAATCTGTAGTTACGCGTACGTTGAGAAGTAATAGTTTTAGTCTCTACCAAGTTCTTCTATAACTTTTCTAATCTTTTCTGGACTAATCATTTTACCGCTCGTCGTCAATAGATCATTTAGTTTGGTTAAAGTTTTCCTATATTCTTCAAGAGCTATCTCTAAACCACGAGTAATAGTATATACTTCACCAACTATTGAGGCTACATGTTCTCTTGGTACAGGCTGATTACCGGATTTCTCGAGTAGTTCCTGTAGTTTCAAGATAATAGCTGTTACTCCACGAGTAATATATTCGGCCATTAATGCTCTTGATTCATATTTTTCCATTTCTTCTCTTAAGCTTGTGAAAGTTAATTCGTGTCTCCTATTAACTGCTTCTATTGCTTCAGCATATAGGTCTTCGGATATATATCTCCTACGTAGTAGTCTTGTGAGAAACTCTAATGCTCCCCTCTTACTATCAATACTTGCTATTAATTTCAAGAATTCTTCACTACCAGTATATATCTCGGGGATAGTTACGGTTGAGAAACTAGTTACATAAGCAGCCATTTGTAGGATGTATAGGATATTAACTATTTTGGGTACTGGTTCATTTAAAATATAAAAACCAATAATTTCTCCCCATGCACCACCTAAACGTAACCTATACCTACCCACGAATTTAGATGGGTCAGGTTCTGTTTCTTTAATTATTTTTTCAAAAGGTATACTGGGATCAATAGTTCTCATAAGTTGTTCTAAAAACTCTTTATTAACGTTCCAAGTATCATGTTCATCGAGTACAACTATAGGCATTGCTGCTTGATGCTGTAGGTCTAGATACTTGATAGCAGCTTCACTACTACCCTTTAAATCCATAGTAATCATTAACCCGTCATAAAGCTTCTTACCATGATGCTCCTCTAGTTTCTTAGCTTTCTCGTAAATCTCCTCACTAAGTGTCACCAGCTTCCTTATCTCCTCGATATTCCACGCTATAACGGGCATAATCTTTCATCCTCATAAAAACTATACTGCTACCTACCCCTCCCCCTCAATTCATAACTAAATATCTTAACATCCGATATAAGTATATTGGTTTGACTAATTAATTAAAAATATAGTCTTCTTAATACCATTATTAACTTTATGTTCTAACTCTATAGGGTATGATGAAAAACCTTATATGATTAGTGAAGATGGTCTCGAGCTCTGACCCAAGGTATTTTTCCTTCCACTGTTTTATAAGTCTTGTTTTAATCCGATATATTTTTTGATTAAACTAGGTAGGTTATATGGATTTGAGAGATAATAGATTCAGTTTTATTGAAGGAGGATTAGAGGCTCGTGATAAGAGAGTATTTGATGTAAATGATATTGTTGTTAGAGCCGGTGTAATTAGTCCAGACAGGATCTACCTCCATAACTATCCAATACAACATCCAATATCAGCGTTCAATGCCAGTGTACATGATGATAGTGAGTACCTACATGTATATGTTAGGATCATACTTGGATACTACATGTATGTTAGTAGCATAATCGAGCTTAAAGTGCCATGGGAGGATCTAATATATGGATACGTAGATATGAATAGTTATTCTGGAGATATAATAGTTTATCCATCAACAAAATACGATGTATGGGGTACGGAGGATCCTAGAGTATACAATCTAGATAATCAATTGTTCATGACATATACAGGTAGGTCGATAAACTACTTCAACCCCGTGGTTAGGAAAAACCGTACATTACCAGTAACGGCGGTTTATAACGCTGAAGATAGAGCATGGTATAAAAAATACGTATTTATCCCCTCCGAAGAAGTATTTGGTAATGTGATTAGTGATAAGGATGCTTTTCTCCATAGAATAAACAATACTTACTATTTATTCCACAGACCACATTTAGAAGGTGATACCTTTCATTTATTGGTAAGTATTGTTGAACAAGAAAAACTATTGAAAACAACTAATACCCTAACTGAGGTAATAATTGATAATGCATATGAAGTATTGCCCTTATCAGAATTTGAAAGTAAAATTGGATGGGCTGCACCACCAGTCCCATTAAATAATAAAGGAGATGTAATCGTTTTCGTACATAGTGTGGATCGGGAGAATATCATCTATAGGTTATTTGCTATAGAGCTAGTTCTAAAGCGTGAAGAAATCGTTGTAAAAGCAGTTACTCCAAGATATATAATGGAACCTAAAACACCATATGAGGTGATCGGCGATAGACCCTTTACTATATTCCCATGTGGAGCTTTGAGATTTAATAAAAACCATGTACTCATAACTTATGGTGCTGGAGACTATATGGTTGGATTTGGGATCATAGATCTAAATTCACTGCTCGAAGAACTTGATCGTGGAAGAATTTTTGAATAAAATTTAATTAGTATTGCTAACAACGTATTCTTTCTTCAAAACTCTAACAACAATTTCTTCTTCTTCGCTTAATCGTTTCATTAAATCAATGAATTGATCAGTAATCTTCTTATCGCTATACTGTAAAGCATATTCTCTAGCCTTCCTTGATATAGTTTTTTTAAGCCAATTATCTTCTATTAAAACCTTGATCTTAGTATATAGATCTAATGTATTACCAAACATATACTTGATAACTGGCCCAAACCCATTAATGTCTACAGGTATAGTTTCGAAGTATCTAGTATTCGGTACAATTGTTGGTGTACCACTATATAGTATCTGTGCAATAGTCGATGAAACAACAACTCCCCGTGTTTCACCTTTAGGTAATAAGTGAATATCTGACCCCATTACATAGCTATAAATTGTTCTAATGTCTGGTCTACCGATCTCCTGCATAATCCATGGTTCATTAAATGGTATCTTATTATCACTTCTTATTATCCAATATACTAGATCGTATTCATTATAAAGCCTCCTTAATACTCTAATATAATCCAAGTACTCGCTGATAGGTTGTCTTCCATAAGTAATGAATAATAATTTGTCTTTAGCAAAATCTGGTCTATAGGGTTCTACATCATCTATTATAGCATGTGGATATGGTATAACCACTGTTTTCTTAACATATCTTTCACCGAAGAACCGTACCATTTCGTTAATGTATCTCTCATCAAATACTACAATAGCATCCCAATCGATCTTCATGTAAGGCTCTAGATCCCTTATAAAACCTGTGTGGACAACTAGTATAAGTTTTGTTCTATTCTTTATTTTCTTAATTATTCGAGCTAGTTTTTCAACGGGAAGTCTCTGGTATCCTTCAACGATTAATATGTCATATTCTTCACTCAATATTCTTTCTTCAAAAATATCTCCTCCAAACGGGTATTCTTCATCTGTAGCCTCGACATATATCCTATAAACCCATGGTTCATCCACGACATCTAATGGTCTATGGTGCCAATCTTTATTGGCAGATTCTAGAGTAGGAGCAAATACTATAACATCAAATCCTCTTCTCTTAAGTTCTCTACCAATTAATTCAGCATGTAAACTTATTCCACAAGTTGCATTCCATCTACTCATAAATGCTACACGCATAATGTTCACCTCTTTAATTATTAGTTAAATATAGTAAGGGCTATTGAGGGGTGAAATAATGTGTATTTGAGAGGGTGCTATGTGGTAGGCTTATATATTATATCCATTACACCCGAGTAATTAATATATAGTTATACGTGCTTATAAAGATTCAATAAACCAGTTATATTTAAGTTTTTCTTTTAATAAGTACAGTGTCTCCAGGTGAAACACCTAGTTCTTGTGAAGCATTACCCATATAGATAGCTATTTCGAAGTAGCCCCATGAATTAATATAGCATGCAAAATCCTTTTCTCTCACTTGACTAAATGTTTTAACGAATCTACAATCAATAGTTTTCTCTCCAATAGTTATCGTTAATTCTTCACCAAAACCTATACCTAAAGATTCAACTGTTTTTTCTTCAATATTCAACATTATATTCCCAAATACATCAATATATAATACTCTAGCTTCTAATCCATCATCAAGTATTCGCGGATCTTCTAGTTCAATGTATTTGATAGAATCTTTACTTACCTCAACTCCTAAACGTTCTGGAGGATAGCCTAACGATAAATAAGCTGATATTGGTGCGAATAAGTCTCTACCGTGGAAAGTCCAAGATTTATCCTTTAAAGTAAACTCTGAATCAGAAACATCATATACATTAACTATGTCATCTTTTTTAGCGAGAAGAGATAAACATCCATTATCTGGACCCACTAAATAATAGTTTCTAGTCTTAATTAAAATAGCTCTTCTCCCACTACCGACGCCGGGATCAACGACACACGTAAATATAGTGTCTACTGGAAAATACTTTGCAGAAACAAGCAGTACTACAGCAGCCTCCAATACATCTTGTCTACGAATATTATGGGTTAAATCGATTATTTCAGCATATGGATTAATAGTTTTAATAACCCCCTTCATAACACCAACATATGGGTCACGATAACCAAAATCAGTTAATAGTACAATCGGTCTACGACTCAACATATCACCTAAATATTTTAAATAACCTATTATCGAAAATATATAGTAGTGCCGGGGATGTATACGACGGGCGGCCTGATACGTGATGATCCATTGTAGCTAATAACCCGGCTTCAACCCGATGATTAACAGCGGATAATCAGATTATTCTGGTGAAGAGTAATCGTTTATGAGGGGATTGTTTCAGAGAAGATATAATCCATAACCATAGCAACCACTACTAATAATAGAGGTATTGTCGGAATAGTTATTGGTGTATAGTAGAATCTGGAACCTAGAAATAATATAAGCGTTGTAGACGTGACTGTTGTAAATATTGGTAGAGCTAAATATAACATATATATCTTTCTACTTCTCCTAAAGATCATGTAAGTGAATAGTATTGGTTGTATATAGAGAGAATATGTTATCAGATAAGTTACAAACGGTAAATATGTGAGATAAGTCTCGGCTATCTGTAGGAGTGATGCATGAAATCTATCAACCCCCCAGATAGCAGGATATAAAGGGTAGGTTAGAAGCAACACTAATACTATACCATAAATTATTTCTAGCCAGTTTAATCTACGTAGGCTCATTAAAATCCTACGATCCAATATCAACCATATAATAAATAATATCAATCCAATAATCAACCCATAGCTCTCTCTAGTATAAAGCGCTTTGCATAGAACATAGTTATCACCTTTAAGGATAAAATATTCTCCTGGAACAAGCAAGTATGTAAACCTAGCTTTACCCGAGGATAAATTAGATGTACTCCATGGATAACCTGGTATTGAGGGTCTATGCATAACCAATATACTAGAATTTCCATTAACTTCAACTAATATATCAAAACCAGTATTCTCTACGTCTACATCTGATTCTCCGAAACCATTACTATTCAATTCCCTACTAGTAATGAATTCGTGGATCACCTTCTCCCATAAACTTGGTATTCTAAAATGCCCACTATTAGGTACAATACTTATAGATATATGTTTATTCCTAACAAGCTCGGCTAGAGTATTTGTATCGAGAGGAAATACTTCATCGTTACTACCCATAATTAATAAAACATCCTTCTTTATATTCTTCATCAATGGTAATGGATCCAAACAATTATTTATATCCTCAATTCCCTCGATGTAATAGTTTAAAATACTAGCTTTCTCTATACTCTCTACGTAACCACCTAATCCACCAATCGATACAACATAATCTATGCGTTCATCATAATACGTAGCCAATAATGCGGCTATGCCACCGAAAGATATACCAAGCAACCCGATCTTATCTAGGTCGTACTCTTTCTGAATCAATGTTACGGCTTTCATTATATTGCATGTAGCTGTATAGATCCAAGAACTCATGGGTTCTTTACTTAAAACTTTAATTCTCCCGGTTAGATCATAGTATGGAAGATCAAGTGTCACAACTAAATATTTTTCATCCACAAGATTTAAAGCTAAACTTGTAAGTGATAAATAATTACTTCCATAGTCGTGGATTAATATTATAGCGTGTTTAGGTGTATGGCCTTGGATCCTATATACTCTAACATAAATTTCCTCTCCTCTACAACCTTTCATATAATACCAAGTCTCAATTCTAGTACCACTTAAACTCTTACCACCGAACCTATACTCAGCTGTTCTATTTATTTCCTCAAAGACGATGTTGCAGGATCCATTATTTTCTAATAAAGCTTGTCCGATTATTTCTGGAGATGAAGAATATGAAGCTATATTTATCACTATTAAAATCAACGCTATCACTAGCAATACTCTAGCAATCAATATTTGTACATTCATTCAAATTTCACCGCAATAACGCATATTCCTCGTTTGCATAATGTTGCCTCAATAATGATCTAACTAAATCTCTTTTATAAATTATTATACGTAATATACCAAACATAATATATCTTTAGTTCTAAAAACAATAACCTAAACCTGATGTTATAAAATAACACTAGGTATTCTTAATAAACTATATAGGTAGATAATTATTTATAGAGGATTCTCTTAAACATATAAATATTTATTAATGGGATATATGAAGAAAATAGAGACAAGATTGGCTGGGCCCGTAGCTCAGCCTGGTGGAGCGCCCGGCTGATAACCGGGAGGTCGGGGGTTCAAATCCCCCCGGGCCCACTTTTCTAGCGTGGTGAAGAAGTTGTTATTCCAAATAATACCATTAACACCGCTATTAAACCACCTAGACCATACATGAGGATATTGTATTGAGGAATAATCGATCCTATGTAAGCTGTGATCCCAGCAGCTACTACTCCTACACCTATACTTGAACCTAGTATTACATAGTCTCTCTTAACCGGATTTCCATTAGTATCAACGAAACCGTTATGGCCCGGACACTTTTTAACTTCTAATCTATAATTACAGAATGGGCATCGATCTAGTATGAAGGGTATAGTTCTACCACATCGTGGACAATTATATGTTTCTAACAATAAGTCTCTACCACAAACTTTACATTCAATTTTCTCTTTTCTTCTAATCTTATCGAAGACCATGGATATATGATCAAATATCTTCTGATCAACATCTAATAGAAAAACATGATTATCCATACTTTCGATCTCTAATCCCTCGCTATTCAATTTAGCAAAAATACTTTTAGCCTTTACTTCACCGCTAGGCGTAGTTATGGTATATTTCGATATCTCACCAGAAAGTTCTGATGAAAGCTTAGATATAGCTAATAATTTATCAATAGCTTCTTCTTTAATCATAGACGATTTACCTAGAACCTTATTTTCTCTAATATCTACTACAACATACCATCTAATACCGGAAAGTTTCTTTATAAAAGAAACTATGTTTTGAATTAACTGGCTCATATTATACCCCTCCACGTGTTCCTCGATCAGCTCATGTTTTTATTTTTAACAATATATTTCTTAGATTCTCAATACTTATAACTATTGGTATTGAACCAAGTATCTTTTGTAAAGGAGTATTATTTGGGTTAAATACTAGATAGATATTGGAACCATGTAGTTTATCAATATTATCTATGATATGGTATAAGATAAGGTTATTAATTATAATAAATGTTTCTTCGCCTAGATAAGTACTACTATTTAATTGACTACATTTAATGAAGTCTACTTGAATAGATTCTTTATTTCCAAGTAGTTGTATATACCTTTTATAATTGTTATAGTTAATGTTTGTCTCATATTCTTCTAGACAAAAAATCAACTTTACATAGTATCCCCTATTATTCAATATTGAAGTTAATACCTCGATTATCCAAAAACTATGTATATCGCCTACAAATAAGTCGATCTCTTCACCGGGTTTAAGTAGATCAATAGCTTTAGCCTCATCAGCCTTAGGTGGTACTGGAATAGCTAGTATGTTAGATAACTGTAGGATGTACTTAGATAGATCGGGAGCATATGGTAGTATATGGGAAATACTAGCTAATAGAAACAGTATCCTAGATAAAAGCGATTCAGCGCCTTGGATATTAAGAATTTTGACTTCATCATATAATGCTTTACGTAAAATACTATGGATCTCTAAATAATTAGCTTCTTTTAATTCATAATACTTTCTTATCTCCGGTATACTTCTCAAGTACTTTTCTGATAGAAATGCTGTCTTATATACTGAGGGTTTATCTAAACCAATTATAATGGAAATTAGGTTTCTATAGTGTTGATATTTCTCTTCTTCTCTAATACTCGTCTCTAGTAAGGTATATAGTCTAGTACTAATTATCTTTTCCATGAACTCTATCAATAGATCAATGTATTTCACGTTGATCTTTCACCAAACAATATGAATTCTATGTTTCTAGGAGTTAGAACCAATGGTTCTCCATGATCAAAGAATAGATCGCCCTGAATAAATACTTGATCAGGTTGGTATCCACGTGATATACTATAATATGCTTTCTCATATGGAACTGTTTTTAAACTATTTTTTAAATCATAAACCAGAATATCTGGTTCTGATTTTATATCGATCACGCCATGATCGAATCCTAATAGTTTATATGGTCTTGTTAAAAGCTTAATAATAGAGTTCATCTCGTATCCATCGATCAACAAATAGTTAATAATTGAGGAAACATTAAATGTTACACTACCACTAATATCTAGAATACTGCACTTTTCAGTCAGTGATTTGATAGTACAAAATATGTTCTTATCTCCTATTTCCTCTCCATTAAAATATAATTTCTCATCTTTGATCTCTATATAGTTTATTCCCTGATAATGCTTTATAGTTCCTTCTTCATGGATAATTATTGTTTTCAAATCATGTTCTTTGGCAACTCTATTTACTAGTTCTGGTTTTTCATCAATTATTATTGGTAGCGTTACACCATTCATTAACAGTTCATAGAACCCTGCATATATGAAGCTCTTTATTTCATCAACACTATATGTACTTAGATCAAAACTATTTAATCCCCTGAAAGGATAATTACTCAGACTAGTAGCTAGACTAAAACCATGCAATGCGAATCCTCGGTAATCATAGCTGATCACGAGCTCGGATAACTCGTATTCTGGATGTGGTTCTTCACCTTGATCAATTACTTCTTCGTTGTTGAAGAATATGAATCCTTTGTACACGGTTCCTCTGCTTAGAAACAGAATTTTATTTAATAGTACATGGATACTCATGTTTACCGCCTTAAACCATACTTGTTATGATAAGTAATCATATCTATCGATTTTCTAGGCATTATAGGGGAGGCACCAGCTTCTTTACCTATAGCTACTAGTCCAAGTAAGTATTTTGATGGTGGAATGTTAAGTTCAGATTTAATAACCGGATCATTATTTAAATTAAGGATCATTACAGCATATCCCTTGATAGAAGCTGCTAGACATAGATAAGCCATTAAACTACCACCATCTATTATATGATGAGGTGACTGTTCGGGATCAGTCACAATAAATATTAGTACACCAGCTTTTTCAAAAACCCTGCCAGCGGGGTGTAGACGTGCTACTCTATGTATTTCCATTGGATCATCAACGATTATAAGTTCCCATGGTTGAATATTGCCTATACTAGGAGCCCATCTAGCCATTTCAATAATAGATTTGATCTCTAGAGGATCCAGTCTTTCGCCTGTAAATCTACGTGTATACTTTATACTAGCTAGTATTTTTCTTTCATAGCTATAATCCTCCAATATATACCACCTGAAGACTTGTTCAGTTAAAGGAATAATCTTCATATTATAGTCTGGCTGGGGAGTATTCATCATCTAAACATAACTTATATTTTCTTATGCTAATTAAAATCATTATGAAGGTGAATAATATGCATGGCTGGTGGGGTAAACTTCTCCGAATAAATCTTACACACAATAAGATTAGCGTAAATAATATAGAACCAGATACTTTAGTTAGATTTATTGGGGGACGTGGATTAGCAGTAAAGATTCTATGGGACGAGTTAGCGCCAGGAGTTGATCCATTATCACCGTATAATAAGCTGGTAATAGCTGGAGGCCCATTATCTGGTCTACCGGTTCCAAGTAGCGGTAAATTAGTGGTTGCCTCTAAGAGTCCATTAACACTTGGTTACGGAGATGGTAATATTGGTACAATGGCCAGTGTTCATTTGAAAAAAGCTGGTTTTGATGCGATAGTTATCGAGGGTACTGCTAAGAAACCAATCTACATCTATATTGAGAACGATAAGGTAGAGATTAGAGACGCTGATCACCTATGGGGTCTCGATGCTTTTGAAACTGAGGATAAATTATTGAGAGAACATGGTAAAAACGTAGGTACACTATTGATCGGTCCTGCTGGTGAAAACTTAGTTAGATATGCAACAATAGTTTCGATGAAGGGTCGTAGTGGTGGAAGACCTGGTATGGGTGCTGTTATGGGTTCTAAGAAACTTAAAGCAATAGTTATCAAGGGTACTAAGGAACCACCAATAGCTAATATGGAGGAGTTCCGTAAAGTAGCGGAGGAGTCTTACAAGGATATTCTTGGTAAAGAAAACTATGATTTCTGGATAAGACAAGGGACTATGGCGACTATTGTTTGGAGCCAACAAAACAGTGTATTGCCTACAATGAATTTCCGTGAAGGTGTATGGGAGTATTATGAGACCATTAGTGGCGATCTAATGGAGAAACTGAAGGTTGAACGGAGAGGGTGTCCATACTGTAACATGATGTGTGGTAATGTTATATTAGATATTAGAGGAGATAAGAGTGAGTTGGATTATGAAAACGTAGCTATGCTTGGAAGTAATATACTATTATATGATCTGAGGAGAGTAGCTGAGATCAATAAAATAGCTGATATGATGGGTTTTGATACAATATCTTTTGGAAACAGTATTGGTTTCATAATGGAGGCTTCTGAGAGAGGATTAATTAGAGAAAGGATTGAATGGGGTGATCATAAAGCTGTTAAGGAACTAGCATATGATACAGCTTATCGTAGAGGACTTGGTTCATTTATAGCTGAGGGCGTCTGGAGGATGTCGCGTTGGCTTGGGCCGGAAGCGATGGATTTTGCAATTCATGCTAAAGGTTTAGAGGTTTCAGCATATGATTGTCATGCAGCACCAGCTATGGCTCTAGCATATGGTACATCACCGATTGGTGCTCATCATAAAGATGCTTGGATTATTAGTTATGAAGTAAAAGTTGATCGATTCGCTTATAGTAGAGATAAGGTTGAGAAACTAATATATATGCAGAATGTTAGAGGAGGGATGTTTGAATCATTAACTACATGTAGATTACCATGGGTTGAGGTAGGCTTGGATCTAAGCTACTATCCTAAACTATTATCGTTAGCTACAGGTGTAAACTATGATCTCGATAAGATCTTCGAGGTAGCTAATAGGATATACACGTTGATCAGGGCATTCTGGATTAGAGAATACCAAGTATGGAGCCGTGAAATGGACTACCCACCTATGCGTTGGTTTAAACACCCATTAACCAGAGGGCCGTATGCTGGTGCTAAACTAGATATCACCAAGTATAATAAAATGTTGGATATGTACTATGAGATGCGTGGATGGGATGAACGTGGCGTACCACGTAGAGAAACACTAGTTAAACTAGGATTAGAGGAAACTATTGATACACTTGATAAACTAGTTGGTCTTAAATAATTTTTTCACTTCACTCTTATCACTATCGGTGTTAGTGTTTCTTGAATCAACTCATTCTAATAGGTAGGGTTGTGAAGGGTTTAGGTGAAGGTGCTAGATATGTTTCTCTATATAGTAGTGTTTTTGAGAAATATCTAGGTTTTAAACCCTATCCGGGTACTTTAAATATTGATGTTGGAAGAGATGTTTCTAAAGAGTTTTCATCTATACCAGCAATACTCATTCCCCCTCCTTATGATGGTTTAGGGTATGTTTTAGCGTATGAAGGGTTAATTGATGATTTAAAAGTCTATGTGATAAAACCAGTTATTACTAGACATAAATGGAATATCTTAGAGGTTATATCTGAGTATAATTTGAGACAATACTTAAATCTACATGATGGTTCAATCGTTAAAATCACTATTTACTGGGATTAAAGCAGTTATATCCAAGGATAGGTTTTATCTATGGCTTTATAATATAGTTTTCAATATTTAGACTCTGTATAGTAGCTGGTGAAATTATATTATCCAATATATATGGAGTAGCTATACCCATAACAACCATTATTATAACGAATACTAGCAGTACAGCAGTCATCGAATATGGTTCATTCTTTATCTCTTCCACAACTCTCCTACCAAGTATAGTCGTATAGAGTAACCGGATATAAGCTAATAGAGCAATAGCACTCGTTAAAACTATGATGATAGCATATATTGGGTGTACAGCGAATAGTGCATTAAACATTAGTAATTTACTATAGAATATAGGGAGTGGAGGTATACCTGCTAGATTCAAAGCTGAAACAGCTAATCCCAACGTTGTTAATGGTAATTTATAAGCTATTCCACCAAAGTATTCAATATAACGTGATCCAATAGCATATATACATATGCCTACGGATAGAAAGAGTGTTGCTTTAGCTAATGAATGATTTATAATATGTAGAGTAAATGCTTCAAGTCCCATACGATTCCTCAGAGCAATAACCATGAATAAATAACCCATATGCATAACTGTAGAGTAGGCGATAATTCTCTTAACATCTCTCTGGAAATGCATTAGTAGAGAACCAATAATAGCTGATAATGCACCTGTGATCAATAATATATTGGATATTACATTAACTACTATATCTAGTTTAAGAAATAGATTACCACCATATATAATATACATGTACCTATACATAGCATAGGCTCCAGCATTAACTACTAATCCACTCAGAATAGCTGATATAGGGGATGGAGCTGCTGGATGCGCGTCGGGTAACCAGAAATGGTTAGGGAATACACCAGATTTTATCATAAAAGTCCAGCTTATAAGTACTAATGCAATTGCTGAACCCCAAACAATATCACCAACTGGTCTATATGTGAAGGGGTAGGGGTATCCATGAACTTTAGCTGTTAGATCAAACAAATTAACTGTACCGAATACTCCATAAATTATACCAAGTGCTAGGAAGTATATAGTGGTGCCGAGTGAACCGATAATAGCGTATTTGAGACCAGCTGTTATAGAGTCTCCACGATACCTATAAAACATTACGAGTGAGTAAGATGATATGCTGAGAACCTCAATCATAACGAATAAATTGAATACATCACCAGTCAATAATACACCTAATAAACCAGTTTCTAATCCAAAATATAAGGTGTAATACCATCCAAGCCCTCCATAACGCTCTAAATATCTATAACTATATATTGCAACTAGAAACATGATCAATGTAGTTACAAGAACTAATAATGCGTTAATTCTATCTAGTAAGTAAACAATACCTATTGGTGGAGGCCAACCACCAAATCTATAGATTAATGGTTTTTCGGAACTATAAGCTATATCAAATAATTTCATAGATATGATTAATGGGATCAACGTACCGATAATAGCTATTGACTGTATTATCTTCTTATTTTCTTTGACAAAATAGTTGATCAGGGGCATAGTGAATGAAAATGTTAATGTAACTAGTGGAAGTAGACCGATCAAGTAATACTCCATAACCGATCACCTAATCAAATATTTTCTTCGCGTACTTCTCAAATTCTAGAGAAATATACTCTTTAGCCTTCATGGGATCCTCGGTTAAAACATTGATCCAGTTAACATAGAGATACTTATCATCAATATCAACAACAACGGTTCCTGGAGTATTTGTTATAGAATTAGCTACAAGAACTTTAGCATACCCTGATTCAGCATCTAATGGAACCTTCACTATTCCGGGCTCATATTTTCCAGTGAATAATAGTTTTATTACATTTAAATGGGCTTTAGCCTCAATCACGATTATGTATTTAAGGAAGTATACTATTGCCCAAAACCATCTAACTGGATTAAATGCTTTCTTCTCATCCTTTACAACAAATCCTCCAATTATAAAACCTATAGCAATAGATACTATTATACCGGTGAATATATCGTATAGAGTGGCTGATCCGGTGAATACTATGTAGGTTATGAAAGCTAGTATAGTGGATGCTAGAGAAAACCTCATCATATCTTCTCCTCTGGAAAAGCTTTTTCAACTATTTTACGAGCATCAACTGTTCCATATAATCTATTGATCTGTATGATCGCGAATGCTATGAGACAATTAACAGCCATACCAATAACTACAGCTGTTAATACAAATGCTTGTGGAAGGGGATCAACAGCATGTGAAACAAAATTTTCTAATTCGCTTGGATCGAGTCTTGGTAGAATAGGCGGTATTACTGGGTATATTAAACGGTATCCAACGAGTATTACAAAGAAGTTAACGGTATCACCAAGAATAGTTAATGCTATAAGTTTCTTAACTAGATTGGGCTTCTTGACAATACCATATATACTGATCCCTAGTGTAGCTGTGATCGTGAATATTACGAGGTTCCATACAAACTCCTCGATCACCCTTTAGACACCTCTATTATTCTCCTATAGATCTTCTCAGGGATGGATAGGTATAGGAATATTGCTGTGAAACCCATGCCTATAGCTATGTAATCGAAGAAATTATAGAAGAATAGACTACCACTTATTAATTGCCCAAACACTTTGACTGGATAAAATGGTTGGTTTTGAAGTAGATAATATCCATGAATAAATGGAAGGAAAACTATTACTAATATACAGAGTAGACTGACTGATCTAATCAATACAGCCTTAATATATGTTAAGCCGTGTTTTTCCAACACCTCGCGAGAATAAGCTACTAGAATTAAGAGAGGTGCTATAGCTAATGCTGTTCCGCCTTGGAATCCACCACCTGGTGTTAGGTGTCCATGTAATGCTATTGATGCCGATACAGCAACGATCATGACTGTTAATAATTTCGTAACAATCTTTACGATAATAGTTAGTCCACCGGAATACTTTATCTTTAAATCTTTTATCTTCTCTTTCTCTCTCTTCTCGATCCGGAAAATCGTTAATCCACCCATAATTGCTAGGAAGAATACAGTTACCTCGAATATAGTGTCGAGTCCACGGTAATCCCATACTATGGAGGTAACTACTTCGGGGCTTTTGGCAGAGTATTTCCCATAGTAGCTCTCGAATAGATATAGTCTACCTAGTGGCCGTACTTTCTTCTGCGGTGGGTTAATGTCTAGTATAGTCGCTATATATGCTCCTACGATTATCAATACAAATATTAATAGTATTGTTAGTATTCTCTTCATATCTAATCCTCCTCATACCTAGTGGTCTTACTAACTACGAAAACAAGTAGTGCAGAGTATATTCCAACAGCTATAGCTATATATGCTAACACGACGTCAGGAGCCATTAATAGATAGAATAGTATTGAATAAGCAACTCCCTGACCAGCAGAGTATGCTATAGCTTTTAATAAGTCTTTCTCAGTTATAGCCATGTATGAGAAGAATAATCCAAGTAGACTAGCTACTAATAACATTAATAAATGTACCATAATCATTTCTTATCCCTCTCTAAATGATCACATTTAGGTTTCCACTCAACAATACCTGCTCTATGAGCAGCATAAGCTAGTGCATGACTACCCGTAGGTGCTATGATCAATATTATGATAGCTGTAATAAAGCTAGCACCAGCAATAATGTATTTGTTTGGTAGAAAATCGGATCCCAGGGCTACTAGTGAAACACCAATTAATGGTATGACTGCACCACCAATAGCACCTACAGTTGCAGCGTGTAGTCTTACATAGAAGTTTGGAAACTTTAGTAGACCAAGTGAACCGAGTAGATCACATATTCCACCTATAAATATTAGGGTTAATCCACTATAGAATAGTATGTAGTCGATCATGCACCCACCTCTTTAGAAACTAAGTGTTTAGCGATATATAGATCTAGTAGATAAGCCCATAAAGCCAAGATGATAGCTGAACTAACTAGAAAAGCTGATTTAAAATAGATAGCTAGTATCGCTAAGAAAACGGCTAGATCATAAGATAAACAATCAATAGCAAGTACAGCATCAGCTATAGTTGGACCCTTAATGGCTCTAACAACATAAATTATAAAAGCAGATAAATAAAGGGGGATCAAAACCATCATAGAATACATGAAGACCTCTTCAAACATCATAACATTAAACCCCGTATAAGATAACGGGGTTCAGCCAAATAAATTTAATTCCCCTGACAAAAAACATGGATACTTTTATAGATAAAAGTAAGTAGAAGTCGATGACTCATCGAAAAAGAAATATGTTAAAACAATACCTAGAAAGAACATGGTGGGAAAGAATTGTCTAAAATAGTTACATTATAGTATTGCTCTCTTACTAATGTTATCTATACCTAATATCAATGGTTACATTTTCACAGCCAGAGATCTATGTAAGTCCTAATCGAGGGCATAATGGAACTGTTGTATACGTATATGATTGTGGCTTTCGGGATGATTCTCGTGTCAATATTTATTTTGATAGTATGTACATTGTTAAAGATTATACGGACTCTTATGGTTGTTTTTATGTTTATATACAGATTCCTTTATCAGCTTCCCTTGGATATCATATTACTAGAGTAAGAGATTCTAGTGGTAGAGAATCTTCTACCGTGTTCGAGGTAACAAATCCCGTGTCCTCTATTAAACCATTAGCTGGTACCGTTGGTTCAAGGGTTCAAGTGTCAGTGACGGGTTTAACGCCAGAGACGTTTTATACAGTTAAGATCAACGATCTTACTATATATCCATTTGTTATGTCAAATGCTAATGGAAAATTGAATTTAGAGTTTGAGATACCCCCTTTACCCAACGGGACACACGAGATTAGAATAGTATATCCTGCTACTTTAATTAGATATGAGGACACTAACCGCATAATAGAATCGTTTGATGTAATCAAGATAAGCTTTAACGTTCTCGACGGCGTTGTATTATCGTCTTCTCTTAATAAAACCTTAGATACATTAAAAGAAGTAAGATATAGCTTACATAATGTCACAAGTAAAGCGGATAGTTTGGAATATAGGGTACGTGATCTTGAACAAAAATTAAATACTACAAATCAGGAACTCATAACAGTTAGATCGTTTATTACCGTATTATTAATAGTGATCTTTATACTAGGCGTATTATTAATAGTATCTTTAGCCATTTTCATAGTAAAGAGATAATATATTGTTTAAGCCTTGTTTTTGAAAAATAACTTCACCGTTTTTATCGATACTAATTCTTTTTTACGTAGAACGATGAAAGAATAGGTCGGTACAATAAATAGTGCGGCGGCCGGGATTTGAACCCGGGATCTCCGGCTTGGAGGGCCGGCGTCCTAGTCCAGGCTAGACGACCGCCGCTCATTATTGTTTATTTTTAGGGGGTTGAGGGGTCTTTAGTTTTACTTTTACTCTATACCTGGTTTTATGTAGATGGGTGTTCTCCCACCACTATATAGTTTTAGTAATCCATGTTTAACAGCTTCTCTTAAGAGCTTCTTTGCAAGACTTATCTTGATATTATATATCTGTGCTAGTGTATAGGGGGTTAATACTTTAAAATCATCACGTTTAAGATCCTTAATTAGCTTATTAAACAAATCACTTGGGATCTCGAGCGGTAACTGTATCTGCTGCTTCTCTTCTCTCTTCTCTCTCTTCTTCTTAGGCATACATACTCCCCGATAACTCTTCCATGTATATTCCTAGAGAATAATGTATATGGATTTAATACTTTAATATTTAACTAGTGATTAAAACTGTTGATTTTTAATAAATGTTTAATAATTTTATCTTCCCTATATAAACTTAGGTGTCTTATATTGAGTGAAGAGGTGTCTTGGAAGAAGATAGAGGGTGTATATACAGCACATTTGCTAATAGAGACTAGTGAGGGATTCCGTCATTTAAGTGAAGATGAAGATATCGCGTATATAATGTATTATGCTGAGAAAAAAAGACGTAAACCTAGGTTATTTAGAAGAGCTGGAGAAAAAGTAGAATGTGTAGCTAGACTATATTATCCATTCATAGTTAAGAAATTAAGAGATAATCAAGTAGTAATATTTGATCCTAAGAAGGGAAAAGGACTTACCCTAAAATATAACTTGATCGAGAAAGATAAATTAGATGATCTAGTCGAGGAATTAACTGGTTTTAGAGAAAAAGAATTCTTGGATAGGATGATCAATTTAGAGAGGAAGTTTAAAGATATTGTTGAGGGTAGAGAGCTAGTTAAACCTAAAACAGTAACTATAAATAATATTGTTGTGAACAGAACCATTCTGAATAACTTTAAAATAGTGTTTAATCGATCAATAAACTACGTGTTTCCAGGAGTTAAACTCACTATAAATGAGATACCCGTTGAACAATATATAAGTGAATTAAATACAGTTATAGATGAGATAGCCGAGATTATTGGTTACCTTAATAGTTTAGTTACAAAACTAAATAAATACGTCTCCGATTGGAAAGCAGATGTTTCAGCTGCTTATGGTGAGAGAATAAGAGAATTAGATGCTAGATTAGAAGTTGTTAAGAAAGAAGTTTTTAGTAGAATTGAAGAACTTAAGACTAGGAGAGAAGAAGAGATTAAAGAGATAAGAGATAGAGAGAACCCTGTTATTAGAGATATAGAAAATAGAA
>NJDP01000038.1 GCA_002254665.1 Desulfurococcales archaeon ex4484_58
CGAATTTCTCGAGAAAAACCCTGTTTACATGGAATTGGTTAAGAAACTAGCTGATGTATACGATACTGTTGGTGCTTGTGCAGTTGATGATCACGGGTTAGTTGTTGCTGGTGTAAGTACTGGTGGTTTAATACTTAAGCTACCGGGTCGTGTAGGTGATTCAGCTATACCGGGTGCTGGATTCTATGCTTCTAGCAGAGTAGCTTGTAGCGCTACTGGTATTGGTGAAAAAATCATATTGTCTATGCCTTGTAGAAAACTAGCTGAATACATGGATCAAGGACTTAAGCTACAAGAAGCACTTGATAAAACAATAGAATACGTGAATAAAACTGTTGGGAAAGATACAATGGGTTTTATAGCAGTTGATCGAGAAGGTAATATTGGTTGGAGATATAATACAGAAGCTATGTTGATCGGATATATTAAAGATGCAAACGTATATGTGGAACTACAATCCACATAAACAATATTGAAATAAGTAAAAAACAATAAGGCTAATTGAACAATAAACTCTATTTCAGAAGCAATGCTTCATAGAAAGCATATAAGTCTTTCTTGAATTTATCTGGTTGATCAAGGTATGCTGGGTGTTTAGCATTTTCATATACTATTAGTCGTGCTTCAAGTATTTTAGCTAACTCTTCTAATTCACCGCGAGAAACTATATCGTCTCTACTACCCCATATAATCATAACTGGTGCATCTATGAACTGATATTTATTAACTAATTCCTTATCGAGACCATGAACTGGAGCTATTAAGAATAAACCAGATACTGGATTATCTATCGAATATTTCAAAGCAATATATCCACCTAAACTAGCCCCGACAATTAATGGTTTAGTTCTACCAAATAATCCATGAACAGCTTCACGGACAACAAACACGTTTTCATCCGGATCCCTTGTTTTAGGGTTACAATTGCTCCTAGCACCGTAAGGCATATCTATAGCTAGATAAGGAACATCTTTCTCTTCAAGAAAACCTAAAAGCCCGATATCTATCCATATATCACTAGTAAACATGTATCCATGTAGAAAAACTATAGGTATACCTGTACCTCTACTATAGAGTACTCTACACCTATACTTACCAATATTATGGATTTCTTCGATCAAAACCATACACCACCATAATACCATTATTTAAAACTATCTAGTTTAAGATAAATAAAGATATGAATACATAAACCATACATGTTTAGTAACCACTATATAGTGTTTAGTAGGTATCAGTTATGGAAACCAGTATATGTTGGAGTAGATACGGAGATCTTTTAAGAGAGACTATATCATGGTTTAAGAAAAGAGGGATAAAGTATCGAGAAAAACCATGGAATCTAGAATTCCTATATAAATATTCACGTGGAACAGCATTGGATCTGGGGTCTGGAATAGCATCAACTACACGTCATCTATTATCTAGGGGGGTTATAGAGAAACTTGTATTAGTTGATCTAGTTGATGAATCATTAAAGATTGTTTGTAGAAACAATTATTTAATCCAATGTATCGTGGGGGATATATTAGAACCCATATTTACGAGTGAATGTTTCGACACTATATACTTGTTAGCGGTACTACACCATATACCTGGGAGTGAATGTAGAGAACTACTCCTAAAAAACGTTTATGGAATTCTTAAGAAGAATGGTTATCTAATTATAAGTGTCTGGAACCCAGATATGGATTCACTAAATATAAGCTATAATGTAGAAAAGCTTAGTGATCGAGACTATATGTTACACGATAAACATGGTAGTAGATACTATCACTTCTATGAAATAAACGAATTACTAGATCTCTTCAAGAAAACTGGTTATAAAATAGTTGAACTAGGTACATTTATTCAGAATCCAGAAAAACCATTATTAACTAGAAACCTCTATTTCGTAGTTAAGAGGAGTGAATAAAAACTATTTTATATCTTTAAATTTCTCAGAGTGAAGAACTCCCCCGGAACCCCAGTTTTCCTTGGGTATCTCATATATAACTATAGTTACAGCTTCACACGGTATACCTAATTCTTCGAATACACTAGTTATCTTCTCAACCAGCTTCTTCTTAAACTCAACTGAACGACCTGACCACATAGTGATCTGTACTATGGGCATGTATCTCTAAACCTCTATAATCAATATCTTGATTAATACTTATTTATAGTTAGAGATAAAAACTAAGTTTCCTATTAGTTAATACCTATATCTCAACGGATTATTCTTGTTTATGATAGGGTTTGGAGTTATGAATAGGGGTTTATTACTTGTATATGTTTTGATCATGATAGCTATTATTTCGATACATCTCGGATTCACATTCTCTGGATTAATAAATGATCCTAGCCATTTTGAATGGGCTATCCTATATTTTGGTAGTGCAGTTATACAAGCATATGCTACTATTATAGCTATACCATTCACTATATGGGTTATTTATATGCAGACAAGATATGGTGTTGTATTTGTTCGTTTATTTTTGAATAGAATAATCTATCCATTCACGATACTAGGGATCATATCTACTATAACGGCTATAACTATGTCTTTGGAAAAAACAGTTTATGCATACCAAGCTTTTATGGTTGAATTCATAGCTACACTATTCTTCCTACCCCCGATCATACATTATATTCGTGAATTAATGACTATTAGTCCAGAAAAAATCGTCTATATAATACGTAAGACTATAAAGGATCGTGGAGAAGCTATTGCTTCATCCTTACATATTTTAAGGTTAGCTTTGATCGAGGGTTATCCGGATGAGAGAGCTATTAATAATATATTAAAAATGATTCGTGACGATACAGTTGAACTTATAGAATTAAAACCCAATCCAGATACATACTTTAAATTCAGGGATCTATTGAGAACAATAGTGTTAGAGGGAACTTACTTACCGGATATTCGTGTTATGAGGGATTTATTTAAGAATATGCTTAGATGGGTTGTTGTTAATAGAAAGTTTAGTATCGCACGTGCTTTTATGAGATACTATAGATTAGTAACACTTAGATATATGGATGAAACACTTCCAAGTACAACTATAGAGTATCTCTACATAGAACCTGTAATCAATAATTTACGATCATTGAAAGCTAGGAGAAGTCTTATAGGATACTCTATTGAACAATTAACAGCTCTACTTCAGAGAGTTAAGAGAGCTGGTGAGGTTGGAGATGTCACAGCACTAGAGATCTGCCATATAGTAGATTATGTCGATAAGACAACTAGTGGATTAGAAAATCTCAAGGAATATGAGAAGCTTAGGAGACTATTAAACGAATTACGTGGAGAATTCTTATGTGGAACATAATATGAACTATTGTCAAGAAATACATGACAATACTGTCTCAAAAATCGATTAAAGATATTTTTATGATGAACGTTAAACACACAATAATATTGTTAGAGAGCTACTGAATTATACAATATTGTTTTTGGTGAATGTATTATGAATGCAAGCTTTATAATAACTATGTTCTTATTGATAACCTCTATCAATACTGGTTCTATCTATGTTGATTCGATCGTAGCTTTAATGCCGAAAGGCGTATCTCTGAATTTTAATGCATTCTATACTTTAATTGAGAGTTATGGATACAAATTAGACGATTACATTATTAATGAATCTAATATAAGACTTATAGTTTATAAGCCATGGTATGATCCATACTATATCGTTGTCTTAGGGGAGATGATAGGTGATCGAGAGAGAGTATTTATTGAGATCATAAGGATCGGTGATGTAAACAATACCTACATAGTTACTTCTAGTAGAGACCACTATACCATATTATATCGAGAAATAAGTTATTTAGTAGACTACGGTGTACTAGAGAATACAAGTGATAATTTAGGAAAATCAATAATATATAGAGGCAGGATTCATAATATAGTTAATTTATCAAGTGATTTTGAAGAAAAAATAGCTTCTATGAATATACATGAAAGACCGCAATGGGAAACAAAACTACTACATCTTATTGGTGCTGAATCTTACATCAAATATCTCAATAGATCTGCAGGAAATAGATACAATACACATAGCACCTATACAGGCTCGTCTACAATGTTTGTTAACGTTGAACCCTCATATGAAACAGAAACCTCGCCAATACAGAGTGAAAATTATTTCGAAGAAACCACGAAACCCTTAAATCTCTCGAGCGAGGGGGAGACTAGTAGTGTTTTATATTCGAGCTATGAAGCTATGGATAAATACTATCTGTTGCTAATTAGTTTCTTAGTAGCATCTATATTTTCTCTAACAGTATACTACATATTGAAGAAACACTATTAGATTCTAATAACTAAATATTATATCGTGTGATGGTTGTTGATCGATAAGAAGGTGTTAGAGTACTATTTAAAACTTCGTGAAATCGATCACCCAGTCGGTGTACGTGAAGCTCAGAGAATATTAGGTTTTAATAGTCCCGGTAAATCACAGAGGCTTTTACGTAAATTAGTTAGATTGGGTTTGGCTTATAGGAATGAAGAAGGTAAATATGTTATTGTAAAGGATCCGCCACTCGAACTTGTAGGTAGAGTATTTATAAAAGGTAGGCTTCTACCCAAAATGCTTGTTATAGCAGTATATACATCTACATTATCGATAACCTACGCATTACTAGCTAAACCACCACTAGACATATTATTGTTACTCCTCCTCTTAAATACTCCATTATGGATCGAAGCACTCATCGAGTATAGGGAGTTAAAAAGAAAATGGTAAAGATGTTCTCGTTAATAATGTAGACTAGTTTTATAGAGTAATGAACAAATTTATTATTATTGGATGATGAAGCCCCTACTCGCAGAATAATTATTTTATGTTGAAGTCCTCCCAATCGCTGATCCCCTAATTGTTTATAAGGTGTTTATATAGTATTAAGTAAGCTACGATCAATGGTTTATGGTGATGTTATTGTATAATGAATTAATTACATCTATATTGATGTTATTCGTTGTATTAGATGCTCCCGGTAATGCTCCTCTATTCTATTTCTTTACTCGAGGCATTGATGTTTCTAAGCGGAAATATATTATTAGAAGGAGTGTATTGATAGCATTCTTTATTCTACTATTATTTGGTTTAATAGGTGATCTATTACTGAAATACTTCCATATAACTTTAGATGATTTCCGTATAGCTGGGGGTATCATATTATTTATCTATGCAGTACTAGGTATACTAGGCCATAGCCCCGCGGAAGAAGCTAGTAGCGAAGATATAGCTGTAGTTCCATTAGCTACCCCACTCTTAGCAGGTCCCGGTGCAGTAACTGTTATGATCTACCTTAAATATAGCTATGGATTACTCGTTACATGTATCTCTCTAATAACTAACATGTTTATAGCATGGATAACACTTGAGAACGGGGATAAACTACTAAATTTACTCGGTAGGAGTGGGAGTATGGTGTTAAGTAAGATCTTTGCAATACTATTAGCTGGATACTCTATTGCATTGATCAGAGAGGGTATATTGGCGTGGATAAATACTTTTAATCCATAGATTCATTTTGAAACCCTCAATATGCTTTGTATTAATGCTTGATTTTCCTAGTTAAATATACTATTATCGCTAGGCTTGGTATGATGACTGGGAATATAACTATATAGGTCAGCGTATAATATTCAATCTCACTAGCTCTATATAATAGCTCTTTTAATGTATTAAAATAAACTAAACTTAATTTTAATAAAGTAAAGCTGTAAATTTTTCTAATTCATTAGTAACCCGGTCTACCTTCAACTGTATGGCTTCAAGTGTTATAACACTTATTAAAACACGATCAACAGTTTTTACTTATAAGTACTGGTATAATCCTCTTCCTACCTTTAATCTCATAGTAGAAACCTTCACTTTCTCACCACTAGGCTTTATACCTAGCTCTCTAGCTATTGATTCAAGAATAATAGTTAATGTAGCATTAGTGTTTTGCTAGAACTTTTAGTTTAATACTACGCTTAGTTTCTAACCCAGTAATAATAGCTTCAACTTAAACATAACCCATGAAAACCCTCCTAATTATAGAGATAAGTTTAAAAGTTAGTTAAATAAGGTTCTTCCTAAAAACTATCATTATAAGATCCTATTACATGATCATTGGAGAATAATATTTAGAGATCCGAGATCCTAATGGTGCAACTGGATTTAGATTATCGTTGCTCTATATGTTTACATAATACTCTGAATTAAATACTTGTATTTAATTTGATTGTAAAATTATTAGTCTTTATTCTCTCTATTCAATTTCAATCAAGGGGCTTCCTATAAACGCATATAGCTGTATCTTAGATAATTATAGTTTTAGAGTAAGAATTGTTTATTTAATGGAGATCTTCTACTCAATATATATTGTCAATAGACTGGTACAAAACTGTCACATATTCTATGACGTGGTATAGTTTATTTGAATCGATATTTAGAGTATTAATTGGGGGTGGTATCCATGTCTACCCGGATCTTATTAGGTCTCATATTATCTATAATTATCTTAACACCATACGTGTCAAGCTTGATCATGGATATACTTGCTAAGTATAGAGTGCATGGAATTATTGATGTAGGATCGGGATCCAATATTATTGGAGAGTATGATATTGAACTAAATATTACAGAACCAAAAGGTTCAAGAGAGATCCATGTAGGATCGATCGAGATCCCGGAGGATGGTGATATAATGTTTAGGGTTATAGATAGAGTTATCAATGGTGATGTAAGTTTAACTATAAATGGAGTAGCTGAACTCTATAATACCGCTAGAAAATACGAGATACAAATGCCTTGTATGATCTCTGTTAATAAATCATGTTATAGAACAGCTTGTTTAATCCCTGGCTATGATATACCGTTAGAGGTGGAGAAGGGTATTTATAATTTGACGTTTAAGTTTGTTTGGGAGGCAGAGGGTAAAGGTTCATTTAGTTTCACTATAGCCCTATACTTTTCCCGACAACCATCAGTTTATATTGAGAAAATAGGGGATATTCCAGGAGATACTAGCGGTTGGGTTTATGCAGAGGGATCAACTAGAAGCTATGCATTATTAGTAAATACTACGAAACCAGAGGGATACTCTATTGAAGCATGGGCTTGGATATTTATCGGATCAAATGATATTGAATTAGAACCTATGAACTTTACTTTCCAAATAAAAACTCTCGATGAAACAATTGTTTATGAGAAAACATTCGAGGTGACACCATTAAATAATACATACTATACTATACATGTACGTGTAATGACAGACCTCAATAAATACAAACTTGTATGGATTAGTGGAGACATAAAATTAGAGATCCAGATCACCAGAGAAAACAACAATTTAAATAGAACGTTTAGCTAAGAGAATACTATGCTTATCTAGTTGAAGAGAGCCTCGAATAATATACGCGATGCAGCTATAATCATTACAATACCTATTATCCTTTTTAGTTTCTCTCTACTCAACCTTAAAGCTATTCTAGGACCAACAAATCCTCCAATAACAGAGCCTATGCTTAGAGGTAATGCTATTGTCCAATCAATAATTTTATCAATATAGTGTCTAATAACTGATATAAGTGAGGAAGGCATTATACAAGCCATCGACAATGCAACTGCTGAGTGTGGATCGAGCTTTAATATATGTAGGAATATAGGCATATTTACAACTCCGCCACCGAGACCAGATACACCGGCGACTAGACCAGATAACGTACCAGAAAGAAATGCTACAATATACTTGTTTCTAGTAATTTTGAAACCAGTAGACTCTCTACTATGTGTGGGTAATAGTATTTTTATAGCACCTATTAATAATATTAAGCCTATGATCAACGATAATGTTTTAGATGAAAGTACAGCTACTAGATAAGCACCTATATATGCTGTCATAATCATCGGTATAACTATTACTAGGTATAATTTATATGAAAACTTTTCTTCCCTCATATACTTAGAGCTACTAACACTACTATTTATGAAAACCATAAATTTAGAAGAACTAACAACTAAGTGAGGCTCTAAACCAAGATAATAAAGTGTAGGTATAACTATGAATCCGCCGCCAAAACCAGTCATAGAACCTACTAGTGAAGCCAATAATCCAATCAATAAATATATCAGATACTCGATCAATATTTACACCTAAACAGTTAAAAATCAAAACAATACCATGTATGATAAATAATATAATAATTACTTTTACCACAAAACACCATTAATCAATACTTACCACAATGAACCATACTTGGTGAGATCTAGTGAAAATAGTAAATTTAGAGTTGAGAATTAAAGATAATACACTTATATCGACAATACTAATTATATCGTTCATACTCTATTCTATAGCGATATATCTACTCATAAACCCCGCGAATACTCTTCAAGGGAAAGATAAATTTATACCGAGTATACTAGCATTCATACTAGCATTAACCACAACATACCTATATTATAGATATAGAGCTGATAAAAAACTACATCGAATATGGATTGATCTAGTAAATAAGATTGTTCTAGGAGAGAAGAGGATCGAGTTACCAGAGGAGATAAATAATGTATCCGAGGTAGAGGTTGATTTATATAGAGGTATTTATAGAGGAGAATATAGAGTTTCTCTAAATTATAGAGAAACTGAAAACAAGTATGGTAGAGTATTAGAGTTAAGAGAAATTAAACCATATCTATTTATAGCATTAAAAAGAACTCGTAGGAATAGGGTAGAGTATGGAGAAATATATTATAATGGTATGGGATACTATTTCAGATACCGTGGAATAAAATTCTTACTACTACCACTCCACGTGATCAAGCCAAAACCAAGAAATACTCATTTAAGAGTAATGCATGAGAGAGATTATGGTGAAGCATATATAGAGTCTAGAGATAACTCTCTACTAGTCAAGTTATATTATACACGTGAAGATTCTAGGGAATTAAGATTAGAGTTAACCAGTGAAACTGCACCCGAATATCTATTAGATATAAAATTATGTAGTATAAGTGAATCTGGGAATAAAGAGTGTATTATAGAGTTTCCAGTACTCGCAGATACGCACTTGATAATAATACCTATTAATTATAGATATGTTGCAGATTCTATGTTTAAACCAGAAGAATTCATATATAAGGGTGAATTACTAGATGATAAATTAATTATCGGCTATAAAGATTTAGAATTAAAACTCACATTAGATATTCCATATGCTAGAGATGTATCAGTAAAGACTAGTTGGTAGAAACTCAACATTTATTGTTTAACTACTATTCTATTACATGAACTACCATTTATTTTCTCTAAGAAAAACAATACTTTACTAACAGCTTCTCTAACTAACCGTGTAGAAACACCGGGTACACCAGCACCTATAACTAGTATTTCATGTGTCTCCCCGGTAATACATGTTTCACGGCTATCACGATGTGGATATAAATGTAAAACAACACCTTTACTATCTATGAGGATCGGAGTATTTGGTTTTAATACTTCATCTCCCCCACCGATCGGCTTAAATAATTCGCCTCCTTTACTCATAGTTAGTTTTAATGGTAGATTGATCTTTGCTAGATCATATAGACCTATAGGTACGAATGTATATGCTGAAGCAATATTACCAGCATCAACAACCGGGTTTATAGATGGAAAACCTCTACCCCGTAATACTCTACGAATAAGAGCTTCGCTTGAAGGCCTAGTCTTGGTAGGGTCTATACCGATCCTCCAATAAAAATCCCGATATGCCCGGATAATAGGATGGTTTTTCAATTCTTCTACACTATATTTTTCTCGAAGAAACCTTACTAACTCCCCGATCTCATCTCTAAGATCGCTTTTTGGTTTATCTTTAAACCAAGACATACTATAGGCAACATGTATATTTAGTTCACGAATACTATTATCAATGTATAAAATATTCTCTAGTTCATTACAGAGAATACCTGGTTCTCTATCCACTCTATCACCCCGAGGAACATAATAGTTGATTATATAATAAGTGTTTAACTAAAAACGTGATTTAATAATAGAATAGGGTTAATCTAAGTCTTTATGCATATATGGACTATTAGGTGGTCTATAATATCCATGTCTACGATAATATTCACGCACACCAATACCGGATAATACGAGGATCTTCTTCATATCATATTCCTCTCTAGCGATCCTCTCAGCTTCGCGTAATAGTCTAGAGCCCCATCCACGGTGTTGCCATGAAAAACCATGTTCACCTACTGGTAGCTCCGGCCCGTAGACGTGGAGTTCACGTATAATAGCTGTTCTACCATTAATCTCCGGCCTATGTGCTTTTTCACTTGGTATTCTTAATCTAAGAAACCCTATTATTATATCGTTACGTATATCTTCAACTGCTAAAAACTCTTCTATCCCACCACTAGCTTCATATGTATATCTAGTTATCCCAGTATATTTAGGATCGGGTGTTCTCCCATATTTCCACATTTGTAGACCAACCTCTCTAAACCTAATCTCTCTGATCCTTATCCCTTTCTCTAAACATCTCTTCTCAACATATTCTCGTAGATTAGATTTCTTAGTACCAGCTACAACTTCATGTGCTGGTATATCTCTACGAATCCTCATAACACGTACATACTTGGGTATGTAACGATACATCTCAGATATTACCTCTATAGCTGTTTCATCATCATAAGGCTTATATCTACCCTCTAACCACCAATTATAAAGCTCTGTTCCCTCAACAACTTCTGTTGGATAGAGTTTAAGCATATCTGGTTGAAAATCCGGATTACTAAAAATCTCCCTGATCATCTCAATATCCCGGTCAGGATCACTACCCGGTAAACCAAGCATTATATGATAAACTATCTTAAAACCAGCATCTCGTAGTATACGTGTAGACTCAATAGTTTCTCGGACACCATGTCCACGTTTAACTTTTAATAATACATCATCGTAGATCGATTGAACACCAAGCTCTACACGTGTAGCGCCATAACGTAGCATTTGATCAGCGTGTTTCTCATATCCATAATCTGGTCTAGTCTCAATAGTTAAACCAACACATCTATATCTAGCTGTCTCGTTACGAAGCTGTGCTTCTTCTAAATCCCATCTACGGGGAGGATTAGGGTCTGGGTAGCGATTTAACCCCTCGAAAACCATTGATATAAACCATTCTTGGTAACGAGGAGGAGTAGCTAGGAATGTACCACCCATAATTATTACTTCAACCTTACTGGGTTTCTGGCGTAAATACTCATATTGCTTCAATCTATTCCATACCTGTCTATAGGGGTGGAACTGATTACGCTTAGCTCTTCGAAGAGCTGGTTCTTCACCAAAATAACTCTTAGGAGCATCATATTCCGGGCCGCCGGGACAATAAATACATCTACCCGGACAAGGCAATGGATGAGTCATAACAGCAACTACAGAAACACCACTAAGCATACGTGAACTATGGTACCTCTTATCTAAATCTATTACTCGAAACAATCATAAGTCTCTAATAAATACTATTTATTAAGAATCAGGTATATTTTATCCTAAATATTATGTAACCGTTACATTAACAGATATTGTTCGAGCAACTATCTCACCGGATAAATGATATTTAAATATTACTAGATGCACAGTCCCAATCTCCCAATTGATAGAATAGTCTATATTTTCTAAAACCGTTATTGTAGAACTTAACGAATCTCCCGGATACAATAGGACTCCGAATTCATATGTAAAGTTTGCGTCAGGTACTTCTACCGAATCTAATATTAAGCTTCTATTACCAATATTTTTAACTGTAAAGTATAATGTAATAGTCATTTTTGTGCCCTCAGGTGATAAACTTCTATATAAACTAATATCTTCGACAGATAGAAAACTCGAAACCGCAGTTGTTCTAGTAGTAGTCCTAACACTTGTTTCTGTAATGGTTTGAGTTATTATTGTTGTTGATACTTCAGTTTTAATACTAGTAGTTGTTTCTGTTTCAACAATGGTTACTGTCTCAGTTATAGTTTTTGTTTCAGTTTTTGTAATTAGTTTTTCACTAACACCCGATGCACTGAATTGATAAATAATAGTTAATGCTAATAGAACTATTATTACGAGAAAAATAGATTCTAACTTAGTTAACCCTTTATATACCATAATAAGGTTCCCCAACAGCTACTCTATCTAAAATATATATTATTAACTCAACACTATATATATTCGTCGTATAGGATACAAATTATTTATAAATATGATCTTCGAGGATATGTATCGTGTACAAGTTTTTAGGAGAACTAATAAATGTTGATCAAGCTGTTAGGAAAGGTGTTGATAAGATTGAATTCAAATTAGAGACTCTAGAGGTTAGTGTATGGGATGCACGAGGATATATATTAGCTGAAGATATATATGCATCGATCAATCAACCGCCATTCCATAGATCAGCTGTTGATGGATTCGCGGTTAAAGCTGAGGATACTTTTGGTGCTTCACCCTTAAACCCAATAACGCTACGTATCAAGGGGTCCCTCAAACCAGGGGACAAACCAGGTATTAAAATAGATCATGGAGAGGCAGTAGAGGTTTCAACTGGTGCACCACTACCTCAAGGAGCTGACTCTGTTATAATGGTTGAAGACGTAGATATTGTTAACAACTATATTAGGGTACATAAACCTGTTCCTAAATGGGCTAATGTTTCTCGTCTAGGCGAAGACTATAGTAGGGGTGATCTACTAGTTTCTAAAAATACCGTCTTAAAACCACATGACTTAGCTATAATTGCTAGTTCTGGGTACAAGTATGTTAAGGTTTATCGTAGGTTAAGCGTAGGCATTTTATGTAGTGGCGATGAAGTTGTTGAGCCTGGTCAGCCATTAAGTGGTGGTGAAGTATATAACTCTACGGGTGTATTGATCAAGAATTATCTCGATGAGATGCCCTTTATTAAGACTTACTATTACGGTATAGTGGGTGATCAAAAGAGTTTATTGAGAGATTTCATAGAGAAGCTGATCGGGAAACACGATCTACTGATTACTAGTGGTGGTGCGGGTGTTAGTGGTGTTGATGTATTACGTGATGTTGTAGAAGAGCTTGGAGAATATGTTTTTAGAGGAGTAGCTATGAGACCGGGGCGACCAACTAGTCTAGCATTGATAAACAATAAACCTGTTTTCATGTTATCTGGATACCCTGTTGCTGCATGGACTGGTCTTGAAGCCTTAGTTAAACCAATAATATATGGTTCATTAGGTATCGAGGTTCCAGCTAAACCGATTGTTAAAGCTTTATTGACTCGTAGAACCCCTAATGTTATTGGTTATAGAAGCTATATTCGTGTTGGTATAAAGCGCGTAGATGATAAATATTACGCCGAACCCTACATGTTACGTGGTAGTGGTGTATTATCTAGTCTAGTTAAAACTAATGGATATATCATTATACCAGAGGATCTAGAGGGATACGAGAAAGACAGCATTGTAGATGTTTATTTGTATTCTTAACCTAGAATTCTACTCATCGAAACCACTCCTATAAACTAACGTATATACATAGTTTATATATCCAATAACATATATTGAATATTGATATTCAATTAAGGAGTGTGTGTTTATGTGAAGATTATATATATTGGTTTAGCTAGTGAGCTTCATGGTAGTGAATACTATGCTCCACTCTACGGCGAAATTGTTGATCGCTTATCTAGATATAAAGATATAATCTTCTTAGATGAACCACTAACTAGTTACCAAAAAAATAGATCTTAGTAAATATGATCTA
>NJDP01000039.1 GCA_002254665.1 Desulfurococcales archaeon ex4484_58
TATAAAGATGAGAATTAATGGTATTACATAACTTGAGACACATAAGATTAATAGTTTAAACCTCTTCATAACCTAGAACCTCAACATATTCTCGAAACAATTATTTTCCCTAAATAATTATTTTCAGAGCTAATTGTTAAAAACTATACATCTACATAATCTGATCCCTTAGATAGATAGGTATAATAGTATTTTTCAACATAAGGTCTAGACAGTCCCACTATAAACTATACTGGTATCTTATATCATAGGAAAACGTGATAGAGGTTTATGGGTTTGAGGAGAGCAATTGTTATTGGTTTAGATTGTGCTCCTCCTCGGATACTCTATGAGGAGTTTAGAGAGGAATTAGATGTTCTTGGTAGATTGGTTGGTGATGGTGTTAGATATGTTCTTAGATCAAGTGATCCGCCAATAACTATACCTGCATGGGCTGTAATGGCTACTGGTAAAACACCCGGTGAACTTGGACTATATGGTTTCCGCCACCGTAGACCTGGTAGTTATGATGAGATCTATATAGCTAACTCTAGGTTATTACGTGAAAAACCATTATGGGTTGATCTAGGTAGGATGGGGTATAATAGCATAGTTGTCGGGGTACCACCATCATATCCACCACAACCGATGAAAGGTTATCTAATAAGTGATTTCATAACACCTGATCCAAGTAAACAATATACGTGGCCCCCAAGCCTTAAAAAAGAAATAGAGGCACTTGTTGGCCCGTATATATTCGATGTTGTATATAGGAGTGAAGATAAGGATCGTATTGTCAAGGAATTATGGGAGATGACTGATCAACATTTTCGCGTACTTAATTATCTCGCTAAGAATAAAAAATGGGATTTCTTATGGTTTGTAGAGATAGGTGTTGACCGGGTACACCATGCTTTCTGGAAATACTGGGATCCCAAGCATCCACGCCATGTTGAGAATAAATACTCAGACGTGATCCCAAACTATTATAGGTTCTTAGATGAAAAGATAGGTGAACTATTAAAGAATATTCCTAGAGATACAGTTATATTTATAGTATCTGATCATGGAGCTAAAGCTATGAAAGGAGCATTCGTTATTAATCAATGGCTTGAAGAAAAGGGTTACTTGAAACTTAAACGCAAACCAGAAAAACCCGGTGAGAGATTTAATGCTCAGAATATTGATTGGGAGAAAACAATTGCTTGGGGATGGGGAGGTTATTATTCACGTATATTCATAAACGTTAAAGGTAGAGAACCAAAAGGTATTGTACCACCGGAGGAGATAGGAGAAGTTATAGTTGAGCTCAAAGAAGAACTAGAGAAGATCAGGGGGCCGAGTGGAGAGTCATGGAAAACAAAAGCTTATACACCACAAGAACTATACCCAGTAACACGCGGTGATCCACCGGATCTAATGGTTTATCTCGACGATCTATCTTGGAGAGCAGCCGGAACTCTTGGTTGGAATGATCTATATTTACCGGAAAACGATACCGGGCCGGATGATGCTGTTCACGACTGGTACGGTGTATTTACAATATATGATCCGGAGGGGACCCTGGAGCGTGGAGACAGGGGTTTGATTAACATAATTGATGTTAGAAAAACCATAGAATCGATAATATTAGAGAAACGGTAATTATTATTGATCGGGACAAGAGATCGCCTCAGTTCTAATTTATTATTTTAACTGCAATGGTGTTCTTTTTTAAGTATCTCTAATAAATTATAAGGATATGTAATGAGGGATTGGTTTTGGTATTATTGATACATACAGCTGATATTCATGTTGGTGCGTTTACTCGTAGTTCTCTTAGAACTGCTAGTGTTGAAGCTCTTGAGCATATTGCTGGGTATGCGGTAGATAATAATGTTAAGTATCTAGTTATAGCTGGTGATTTATTTGAGAGATATCAAATTAGCTCTTTTGAGCTTCTTAGAAGGATATATAGAGTTCTTAGATATTTGAGAGAGAAAGGAGTTAAAGTAATTGTTTCACCGGGTAGTCATGATTCATCGCCACGTGGTAATGATGATATATCACTTCTATATGAAGCTGGATTAATATATATACCTAGATTCGAGATCACAAGCGAAACTATTCGAACAAAACCTCTACAAATAGATGATCTGGTATTCTATGGAATACCCGGTCTCAGAAATAATAAAGAGATCGAATACTTGAGGAGAGGCAGGGTTGTATTAGAGGATACAAGTAGTACTAGGGTTAAAAGAATCCTATTACTACACACTAGTGTTAGGATTGCTGGATATGATCCTAGCGCTTATTCTCATCGTTATGGATATACTGTTTTGGAAAATGACGCTATCATCGATACATTATCTAAAATCAATAATATAGACTACATAGCATTAGGCCATATTCATTTCCCAGTACCATTATTTGATGAAACAAGTATTAATCGAGCATATCCGGGCGCACCTATTGGAAGAGATGCCAATGATCTATATGAAACATATCTACTCAGGAATAAGTATAGAAAAGATCGTAGATTCTTACTGATTGATCTCTCTAATGATAAACCAATAGTTAAAAGTATATGGGAGGATTTTAATGTATATGTAGGATATTATAAAAGCTATTATAGTGGATTAGATGAAACACGTGATGAGATCAAGAGGGTGATCAAGGACTTACCGGATATTAGATACAAAGCATTAATACTAGAATTAGAGAATATACCGGTTGAAGATAAAAACAAGATATATCATTTAGTAAGGGAATTTGAAAATAGATTCAAAATACATATCCATATAAGATCAAGCTTTAAGGAAACCTTATCAGAATCTATCTCTATACTTGGAGAGATCGGTGATATTGAAGAACTTGAGAGAAAAGCTGTTGAAGAACTAATTAATAAATTATCTATTAAAGTATCAACAAATAAGATCTTAGAGCTGATCAATACTTTAGGTAGAGAACCCGTGGAGACCGGTAAAGAAGAGTTCTATAATAGTATGTTAAGGGATATAAAGAGGATTATGGAGGAGATCCTTAATGTCAAATAATTATTTCTATGAAGTACTTAATGAATTGATAGAGGATCTTAATCGAGATTTTATAGAGACGCAACAAGATGAACTTATCAGTTATAGAAGAGAAGCTTTTAACAAATATTATGATGTTGAGGAAATTAAACCAGTTACTAATGGTTTAAAATATGGATTTATAGATGCTGGTTTTATAGTTTATGAGTTTGATGTTTCTATAATTCTACCAATGAGGATTAGTGCTGTAATCCGGGATTCTAAAGGTGAATTACATAGAATCAACGATTATTTAGGTAGAACAGTATATGATGCACTTCTATTATACTCTGCAAGAAAGACTATTGGTGATCGATATAGTTTCAAAATAAGGATCGAGCCTTTCCATGATCATGGATTATTGTTTGATCGTAGGGAGGAAGCGAGAAAAGTTTCTAATGAAATAAATCATTTACTCGACGAAGTCGGTAATTTAACGAAAACTCGTAGTCCATCGTTCTTCAAGAAAATGACAAGGTATATTGAAGGATTATTAGAGCTAGCTTATGCTTTAAAACTTTGTATGGAGCTTGAGGATAGGGGTGAGGATCTAGATTATGTAGTATTAGATGGTACTTTGATCAAATGGTTTAGTGTTAGGAAACTACCAGTTAGAATAGATGGTTTAGATATATTATCTATAATACTTAGTGTTGATAAGAGGTCTTTAATAAAATACTTATATAGAGTAATTGGTTTATCGAAAACTTCAAAGTTTACTAATATAGTTAGGAGTCATAGTTTATTTAATGCTAAGAAACCATGTGGAGTATGTGGGAATGGCTTGTATACGAGAGTAGATATTAATGGACTTAGAGAGTTAGAGAAACTATTCAATAAATTGTTGAGTGAGAGAGCTTTAGAGTCTTTTATAGAGGATACAATACATTTGTTTAATAGAATAGTTTTCCATAGACATGGTGTATGGGTTTCTAGGTTTCCGTTAACGCCGGATAATTATACGGTTTTCATGTTAGATATATACATGGATAAGCCGATCTTAGTTAAAGAACAAAGTCTAGTTTCATATGATAGAAATAATGCTTCATTAGTCAATAGTAGATTAGATGAGATCGTTAATACTTTACTAGCTTATAGGACTAGAAGTATTGGTGAACCTCCATATGGTTATATGGAGGTAGATAAAGATGTTCGTCTTGGGAGAAATATTAAGAGATCTTTTGAAATAGCTCTTTTAACTATCCTACGTGAGAGGGAGGATTATGTTTCACGTATTCTCGAACAAGTATTCTCTTCAACAACTCGTATGAGGTATGGTTATAGTTGAGCAGTGTGTCTAAACCTATAGGTATCGTTTATAGGTGGGGTACTGGTCGAGTGGATATTGTTATATCTGATCAGGGCTATAGACCCGGTATAGGTGATCTGCTATATTGTAAGGTTGGAGATCGATATGTATTATTACAAGTTAGTGGGTATTCCGGTGAAATACCTATTAATATCGGTTCTATGGTTAGTGGTAGGGAGAGTAAACCTCCACTATATAATTTAGAGACGAGTAGAGTTGCGAGAGCAGATTTATTCTTCGAGATCAAGAAGATAGATGATCGGTTAATTGTTATTAAACCCTACCAGCCCCCACCATTATCTACACCAGTATACCGTTTAATAGTTGATGACCCTATATCATCTGATATTATGAAGATGTTGAGTATAGGGATTAGGAGTGATACTAGAAATAATGTTCCTATAGCATGGCTTAGAAGCGGTATTGCTCCGGCTCGTGAACTTAGGAGGGAGAAATACTTTATAGAAGCTACCCTGGATCTTGATCTAAGGCAATCTATACCTAAACATATATTAGTATCTGGTCAAACTGGTGCTGGTAAAACAACTAGTATTATGGGTATTATTGTTCAATGGGCTAGGTATGGTAGAGAGAAGATTGGATGGTTAATAATTGATCGTCATGGTGAGTATTGTAGGATAGATAATAATGGTTTTGCTGAGCTTCTACGTAAAACCCTATCTTTAAACAAGTTATTGGATACAATGATCTATATTTTTAGTTTTAGATTAACTAGTGTTGATCAAGATTTTAAACAAGTAGACAAGCTTACCCGGGTTATTGGTACTATTGATTTAACTAGTGTAAACGTATATGATGTAGCCAATGCACTGGATCTTCCACCCGATAAAGCTAGTGATCTTGAAGAAGTGGTTGATATTCTTAGTTCACTTATACGTTTATCAAATAGTATTAAGGATGAATGGAAGAAAGTGTTTATTAATGATGATGGAGAAGCTACTGGACAAGTATTAGCGTTACTTACACTCCTCGTAGACAATTTATTTAGATTTGAGGGTGTTGGTGAAACTGGTAAATATGGTGTTTATAAAGTTCTATTGAATGCTGGGTTAGATATTCGTAAGTTAAGGACTTATCGTAGAGCATTACTTTCATTATTTGGATTTAAACTTAAGAAAATACCAGTACCAACTAAAACCACCTACGGATCCGGTGAGAGGGAAGTATCAGTATCTATTATTGACGATAATGAATCAGTATTCAAAGTATCACCTTTACTTAAAGACCCCTATGCTGTAGTAGAGATTATGAAGGGTATGGTTGAAGCTGCTAAGTCTAGTTATAATGTTAATATCCAATATAATAGATATCCTTGGTGGGGGGTTGAGAGTAAATCTAATATTTTAGTGATCAAGTCTGGCGATATTGATATTGGGGATGTAGTTGATCTAGTGAATAAAGGTAATCTTGTTATACTTGATGTATCTAAGATCCCGTTGAGTCAAGGAGATACTGTTATTCAAAGTGTTATTCGTAGATTATTTGAATCAAGGATTAATCTTGGTGTTGAACAGATAACTAGTTTGCCTCCAATAGCTATTGTTTCTGAGGAGGCCCCATTGTATCTAAGTCCTGAGAAAGTTAGGAGTCCATATAATGTATTTGCCAGGATCGCTAGAGAGGGTAGAAAATTTGGTATAGGTTTGATTGCTATAACACAACTAGCTACTATGATTGAGAGACAAATATTAGCTAACTTCAACACTATAATTGCTTTGAGGACTAAGTATGTATCTGATATAAACTATTATGTCGAAATAGGTGTTCCAGGTGAAGCATTAACGAGTTTAGGTGATCGCGAAGGCTATCTATATACACCTGATCTAAGAGTTAAAGAACCAATACCAGTTTATATACCAGGGTATTTTGAATTAGCTGAGGAGATCGAGAGAGAATATGGCGATTTAAGGAGGAAGGAAGAAGAGGCTTTAGAAGGGGGAGTATCTAAACTTATCTCTTCACTAAAATCTATGGAGGAGGATGAAGAATGATTATTTTAGGTATTAGACTCAAGAATATACGTAGCTACAGGGATCGTGTGATAGTATTTCCATCAAAGGGTATTATATCATTGTATGGAGACGTGGGATCAGGTAAATCATCGATCCTACAAGCTATAAGTTATGCTTTATTCGGTCAATCAAAGACCGGTTCTTCAAACCCTATAGCTAGATATGCTTATCCACGTGGAGAGGATTTATTGAGGATTGGTAGGAGAGAGGGTTTTGTAAGATTATTGATTGGTCAGAGGAAAGACGATGAAGAGAGGCTAATACTTGTCGAGAGGGGGTTAAGGAGGGAAGGTGATCGGGTTCGAGATACTGGTGGTAGATTAACTATTTATAAATTAACGGGTAGTAGTGGTAAGCAGTCCATACAGATCATCTATGATAGGTTTCTATCAGCAGAGGATCTTAGGATTAAATTATTAGAAATACTAGGTATACCGGAAACTAAGACTCGTCGAGGTAAACCACTAGTTTTCACAAATGCTATCTATGTTCCACAATTTAGTGTTAATGAAATATTTAATGTAAGTGATAAAGATAGATTAGCATTAATAAATAAAGCGATCAGTATAGAGAAATATAATTATATCAAAAAGAATCTAGAAGAGATCCTGCCTAGATTGAGGAGAGAGAAAAAGACACTAGACGAGAAAGTAGAGTTTATAAAGAAGATAATTGAGGAGATAAAACCAGAAGAGATCAAAAAGAAGATTAATGAAAAACAAGATGAAAAATCAAAGATCGAAAAACAATATAGAGATAAGGAAAATGAAAGAGAAAGGTTAAAGAAAAAACTTGATGAAATTCTAAAAGAATACAATGCTAAGAATGAAGAACTTAATAGAGTTGTGAATAAACTTGGGGAATTAGATATTGTAGAGAAAGAATTAAATAAAATTGAAAATGAGATCAAGGTTATTCTAGAGAAACATAAACTAAAAGAACCAGGAGAAGCTAAACAATTAATTGGACAATATAATTCTAAAATCAAAGACTTTAAAGAAAAAATAGATAAATTAAAGGGAAAGATCAGTTTAAAAGAAGAACTGAAGAATAGGATCAAAGGAAAAATAGATAATCTAGACAAGAAGATAAGAGAACATACTAAGAATTTAGCTGGCATTAGAAAAGAAATTGAGGTTCTCATGAAAGAATATAATGAGAAGAAAAATGAGTTAGATGAGAAAGAGAGATTGATCAATAAAGGTATCTGTCCTGTATGTGGTCAAAGAATACCACACGAACATGGAGTAAGACTTATTGAAGAAATTAAGGCGAAGATTAAAGATATCGAAGTCAAGATCAATTCTTTGAAGAATAATGAAGAAAATGAATCTAGGATAATAAGTCAGCTAGAGAAAGAAAAAGATACATTAGATAGAGAATTGAGAAGTATTGATGAGGAGATAGGACAGTATAATCGTAGTATTCAAGATTTAATTAATGAGAAATATGAGTTAGAAAAGAAAATTGATGAACTCAATAAATTATCTACACTACTGGATGAGAAAAAGAATTATGAGGAGAAAATTAAGGAGAAACCACGTTATCAAAGACTTAAAAATGAATTAGAAGATTTGATTAAAAAGTTGCATACTGAGATTACAGAGTTAAAGAATAGGATTGATAATATTAATGAAGAGATCAGAGATCTATATGGCAGGATCCAAAGTATTGAGGGTGAAATTAAGAGTTTAGAGGAGAAGCTTAAAGAGTATGAGAAGTATAGGAAGGAATACGAGCTATATAAGAGACAACAAGAGTTCATAAATAAAACTGTAGAGTTCTTGAAGAAGAATGGGATCTTTTCCAATCTAGTTTCAAGTGTTGAGGAAAAACTTAGAGCTACTGCTTTAACTAGATTCAAGGAATTATTTACAGAATATTTTCATAAATTAATGGAAGACTATGAAATAATCTATGTTGATCTAGATGAATCATTTAAACCAATTATAAAGATGAGAGTTGATAATGTTGAGGGTGAGATTCCGCAGCCTAGTGGTGGTCAAGCAACAAGTATTAGTTTAGCTTATCGATTAGCTTTAAACATGGTTGCTAGGAGAATGACTCCAGAGCTTAGATATAGTAGTTTAATATTAGATGAACCAACATATGGTTTTAGCCCTGAAAGAGTTTCAAAATTAAGGGATCTATTGAAAGAGATAAGCAGGGGGAGACAAGTTATTGTTGTAACACATGATCAAGAGTTAAAAGAGGTTGGTGATTGTAAGATAAAACTTGAATACATAGAGGATGAAACTAGAGTTACATATGAGGAGTGTATGGGTTTAGATGAAGATTATAGATCATTGATTGAAAAGATATTGATGGAGGGGGGTATAAGGATCACTAGTTCTAGAGTTGAGGAGAAAATAGAATCGCGGGAGGAAACTAAGAGAGAAACCGAGGTGCTCGAGAAACATAAACATGGAAAACCACGGAATATTTTAGATTATCTCAGCTAGTATTCTATAATCTCTCATTTTTGGAATAAGACATAGAATTTTTTGTTAATTAGTTCTCGATATCAAGATTTTATTTTCAAATTATTGATCCCTTCGGGGAAGACATAATCGCCTCTTATGATTATTCATAGAGGGGAGATGATTAATGTATGGAGAGGTTTTAATTAGAAAGGCTTCTCTCGAGGATGTTTGGGGTATTGTTGATGTTTATTGTTCTGGTGTTGAGAAGTGGTATAGATTAGTCGGTGGTAGGAAGGTTGAGTCTAGTTATGAGGAGTTAAGTATTGTTGAGCGTTGGAGTCATGGAGGGCCTTGGATGAGTGTTGAGTCTTGTGCTGTTCATTTAAACTATGTATTGGTTAATGATCAGTATCCATTAGTTGCCGTTGTAGATGATAAGATTGTTGGTGAACTTGAACTCTATATAGGTTATGGAGATGAATTATTGGGTAGACATGGATATATTGATGTATTAGAGGTTCACCGTAGCTATAGGAGGAGAGGTATTGGCCGGGCTCTTGTCGAGAAAGCAGTTGAGATCGCTGGGGATAATGGATGTGAAACAGTAGCTGTATGGCCCGATCCAAACGCGATCGGCTTCTATGAGAAAATAGGTTTGGATAAGATAGCTTATAGAGTTAAATATGTTAAACTAGACATTACAAAAACTAAACCATTAAAACCCGATCAACTAGATATTAGAGATTTCCCCGAAAACTATGGTATGTTAGAGAAATGGTTCTTCATATCACCCAGGATCGAGACATCATATATAGCATGGCTTAAAAGTAGATGGGATTATGCAATTGAACAAGAAATACTCAGATCATTCGAAGCAACCATGAATAATGAAGTAGCATTGATTATTGAAGAAATATGGGGAGAAAAGAACGAAGCCAACCTATATCTATGGATTAAAGATAAAAACCTACTCGATCAAGCACTAGAACTATCCATGGGGATCGCGAAACACTTGGGCTTCAATTCACTAAGACTACTAGCATCTAGAGAAATATATGAGAAACAAATTGAGAAATATAAGCATCAAATACTACAGGACTATATAGTATTATATCGGGAAATCAAATAGATAGAAACTATATAGGGAAAAATATTTATGTAGATTAAAGTCCTTGGAGATAATTTATCTTTAGCGTTTAATGAATAGATATATAGCTATGATAGCTATTACTAAGACTACTACGCCTACAACTATATATAATGTCATATCTCCACCGGCCCCCATTAATCTCTACTTCTCGTGTTGAGGCCGTTGATGATATTTTGGATATTCCTACTGGTTTCATTAGTGGGTATCGATCAATGTTGTTCTCATCTATCTTATATGGTTGATCACCTATTCCATCGCTTCCCACTTTGTCTTGGTTTAACCCACTATATTGATCTGTACCGTTATAGTCGCTTCAATAATTACCGCCGCTGAGGCATCCTTGATCCCATTTATTATTATGGGATTTTTGACAAAATGCTTGAACCTTATTATCGATGAAATTATTACTAATGATAGTGTTTGAATTTGATTCTACTAATGCAAGCCTTCGTTCTTTATTGTTTGTTATTATTGTTTTTCTTATGATAATATTTATTGTATTCGAAGCTTATACACCATATACTTCTAACTACTCTATATAATATATTTTGTCATAATAATATATTAGAATTTCTGTACAATCTCTTTTCATAGAGAAATGTGGATGCTAGTGTATTACTCTATAGATATAGATAAGATACTGTTATTCTTTTGGTAAGATCTTCTCTTCGATGGTCTTTATTGAATTAGGCTTTTATAATATTTAGTGAGATCTGATCTTAGTATATGTTAGTTTTTGATTTAGAAAATTTTAGATTGCTATATAGATTAGTGCTAATATTACTGCTATTATTGATGGTATTAATGCGTATTTTAATAATATGTATAGTGCTTGTTCTATCCTGAATCTTCCATAAGTGTTTCTAATTATTGTAGCTACTAGTATTACTGCTAGATATTTTATGATCAATATTATTACTCCAGGGATCGAGGTGTGTGGGTATGGGTAGGGGCCTCCGAGTAGTATGTATACTATTGATAACGCCGTTATAACAACATCTATATCATGTAGTAGTAAAGCAATCCCTAGTACTGGACCGGAGAATTCTGTTTCAAAACCAGCTATTATTTCTTGTTCAGCTTCTGGTATATTGAATGGATTAAACATTGCTTTAGCTTGTAACACTACTATTGAGGCTACTAGTGCTAGTATTAGTGGTGGTATTGTATAGGGGTTTAACCAGTATTTCCAAACATTAGTTGATGTAACATATATACTGTATACTGGTTTATACTGTGAACTAATAATGATCATTGGAGTTAATAGTGATGCGAAATAAGCGGGCTCCATTAATGTTACGAATAAAAGGAATCTAGATACACCGACACTAGTATAGGGTCCGGGCATTGCCAGGGACATCAGTATTAGTGAGACTGGTATCCATACACTAACCATGTAGATGAATATTAGGAAATCATAGTCTCCAACTAGTCTAAGTGGACTTAATGGAAACATTAAAGTAA
>NJDP01000040.1 GCA_002254665.1 Desulfurococcales archaeon ex4484_58
GGCCGGGCACTCTATTAATAGTTCAACCTACTTCGAAATACAGAGGCAAAAGATCAATAAAACCCAAGCAACTTTAAGTAATACATCAACAACTACGAAAACCGTTCTCGAGGATAACTGGTGGTATCCATACATATTAATCCCAATAATATTGATCATCGCTACTATAGTGGTTATTTATGTTAAGAAGAGATAGTTTTTAATCAATACATTTGAATCTACTTAGATATTCTTTGATCTCTGGATATTTATCTAGCGAGAAATAGCTTTGTGGAGGTTGGAAAAACCGATTAATTGTTTTGAGTTCATCAAATCCTATTTCTTCTTCGAATCTACAAGTATCTCTAATCTTTATCAATAATATTCTATTAGATGAACAATATTTTCCAACGACATAGTTCCAGTTCCTCTGGGTAAATATACAGTTTAATTCCTTAACTAGCTTTTCTAATTTATTGAATGAATCTATGCAATAAGCTTTATCAACTATATAGTATCCTATAATACTCTTCACTGGACTAGATACATATACATAAACCAGATCACCCGGTTTTAACTTACTAAAACATCTACGAATTTCACATGTCTTCTGTTTACTTATGATCTCATAGCCAAATCCTGGTTTAAAACTCATTAAATATAGAGTTATAGGGATCAACCCTCCTCTATCTTTGTCTTGGCGTAATTTAGGGTGCTCAAGCCTTATCCGTGTATTGTTTACTTTGTATTTATTTTTAGATAAATATCTACATTTCTCTATTGATTTTAGAAATAATATTTAACTTGCTTTGATCAAATAGATTATTCTTGATCTCGAGGAGGTTTTGTGTAATGGATTTTAGTAGATTAGATTCATTTATCTTGAGTAAAATGAGTGAGACTAAACTACCAAGTATAAGTATATGTATTGTTCACGGAGATGAAGTAGTATATGCTCGTTCCTATGGATTCAAGGATCTAGAGAATGGTTTACCAGCAACAACTAAGACTATCTATGGTATTGGTTCTATAACTAAGTCTTTCACAGCATTAGCTATTATGAAACTAGTAGAGGAGGAGAGGATTAGTTTAGATGATGAAGTAAGTAAATATGTACCATTGGATCTAAGAATTCATGGTGAACCGGTTAAAATATATCATTTACTGACTCATTCAAGCGGTATACCAGCTCTAGCTTATGCTGAAGCATTTATCAGGGGATCACTTGGACTCGATCATGTATGGTTACCAGTTGCTAAACCAGAAGATATAATTGTTTTTATGGATAAAGCTCGTGAATGGGCTGTTGCTAAACCTGGTGAGAGATTCTATTATTTGAATGAAGGCTATGTATTGCTTGGATACATAATATCTAAGGTTACCGGGGTAGATTATGAAGACTATGTTAAGAAAACTATTCTCAAACCACTTGGTATGAATAGAACTTATTTTCGAGAAGAAGATGTTAGTAGGGACCTAGATGTAGCTGTCCCCTATATAGTTGATCGTGAGGGTAGACATGTTAGATCAAAGTTTCCATATGGTATAACAGCTGATGGTGGTTTATTAAGTAATGTTGAGGATATGTCTATTTATTTGAGAATGTTTATTGGTAGAGGAGAATACAATGGTGTTAGGATTGTTGGTAGAGAATTTATCGAGGCTATGGAGAAGAAACACGTTGATATTCCAAGTAAATTGTTTGGTGATGAAGGTTATGGTTATGGATTATCTATAACTAACAAGTTCTTTGACCGGAAACTAGTTGGACATAGTGGATCTGTTCTTGTATATACTGCTTATATGGGCTACGTGTTACCGGATAATTATGGAGTAGTTGTTATGGCTAATGCTAGTGGATACCCCTTATCACTCATAGGTATGTATGCATTATCACTAGCTCTAGGAAGAGATCCGGATAAAGAACTCATCCCTATAAAGAACGAGAATATATTGAAGAAACTCGAAGGTAGATATGAGACGTATAAAGGTACACATTCATATATTGTTAAGAGAGAAGGTGAATTCCTACTACTCAGATACACCGATAAATATACCGAGTATACAGTCATACTAGTTCCCAAGATCATTAGAGAAGATTATGTGAAAGTATATACTCTAAGCTATGGTAGAGTAGTTGAAGCAGAGTTTTTAATAAGTGATGGCGAAGTTCAATTGTTTTTCGAAAGATACAAGTTAGTTAAGAAATAGTTATTGGGTGTATGGACGTGAAACTATTCGATCTACACGAGGATATATCCACTTATATAGTTAGATCGAGGGAATTAATTGATTTCAGTAAAGATGTTGAGAGACACGCTGATATACCGAAATATAAGAGATCAAATACTAAAGCAATAGTAGCCGCTATATTTCCAGCAAGTTATACTAGAACAGATGATCTATTGAAATATAGAGTTACATTTAAGAATTCTTATTATGAAGTATTCCATCACCTACTAATATACTATAAGTTAGTTAAGAAGTATAGAGTATTCAAGATCATCGAGAAGAAGAGAGAACTCATGAATATCTTTAACCAGAAAAAGAAAATAGGTCTAATAATAGGTCTTGAAGGATCCTATCCTATTAGAGAACCAGATGAACTTGAAATACTTTATAAGTTAGGTATTAGAGTATTGGGTTTAACATGGAATGTTGACAACCAATATGCTGCTTCATGTATGACTGAGAAAGACTATGGATTAACAAGTCTCGGTGTAAAGCTTGTCGAGAAAGCAATTGATCTGGGCATGGTAATTGATCTTGCGCATTCAAGCCATAATACTATGAGAGACGTATTATCTATTGTTGAGAAACCAGTAATGATCAGTCATACCGGGCTTAAGAGATTCAACGATTCTCCTAGAAATATAGATGATGAGATACTCGAGTTGATCAAGAGAAACGGGGGAGTAGTAGGAGTATTCTTTGTAGCACATTATTTAGAGGGAGAGAATACTAGTATTGATACAATAGTTAAACATATAATGTATATCAGGGAGAACTATGGATTAGACATAATAGCTATTGGATCAGATTATTTCGGAACAGAAAAACTACCCCAAGGCCTAGAAAATATCGGTAAAATAGATAAATTAGCAAATAAACTCTCCGAGAAAGGCTTGTCTAGAAGTGATATTGAAAAAATTCTTTATCAAAATGCTTTAAGAATATTTATTGAGAATATGAAAAATTAAGTTCCTATAGAGGTCTAATATTTGAGAAGACCCTTATACTTAGAAAAATAAATGAATTAATTTTTCTCTTCTTCTCACTAGATAGATTATGAGTAATATTATGAGTAGTAATAATAGGTATATTGGTGGTTCTGGTAGTGGTGATAATCTGTTATCCTCTATTTGCTGATTAGCAATAACCGCTTTATCGCTTGTATTGTTCAAAACTAATTTTAGCTCAATTAGATCATAGGTTGATGGTATTAGTATGTTGGTTGATGTGTAGTTTACTCTGAATATGTAGTAGTCTCGTATATTATTGTCTAAATAATAAAGCATAGCCACTCCACTAGGATCGGTTATATTCGATCCTATATAAATCCATGAACCCTTCTTATAGAAGAATATAGTTTGATTAGGGAAAGGTTTTCCATTTATCAATAGTAATGCTTTGAATATAAATAATATAGTTCCATTATCTAATACCTTATAATTAACCATTATAAAGTACAGTTTAATTTCGTGTTGCACGATCAATACCGTGTAATTTATTACTTCGTCATAATATTCTGAACCATTATACTTTATAGTTAAGTTATATATTCCTGATGTGTTTAAGAATAAATTAAATTTACCAATACCATTTTGATCGGTAGTTGTTACTCCAAGAATTCTAGTTCCATTATATAAATAAATTCTTATATTAGATAATGGTTTACCATCTATATCAGATACTCTTACATTAAATGTTAACGTACTATTAACTACTATTCTATTTACCAGTAGATCAATATTTAATCTAACTGGTTTTTTAATCCATTTTATAGTGATCTCGTTTGATTCTTGGCTTAGATACTGATCTGAGCCATTAAATACGGCTTTGAATTTGACAATAGGAATACCATGATATTTGATAGTAAACCAAGTATAACCGTTATTATCAGTTGTATTTTCACTAAATAAGACCCATCGAGAACCATTGTATAAATAAAGTGAAACGCTATGATTCGGTAACGGTGTTCCATTAATAGATACTAACCTAATTCTTAGAACTAGGTATTCATCTTTATATACTTGATATAATTCCTTATCTGGAATTAATGAAACTTTCCCCTTAACAATTACAGTGAGAGGATCGCTTTTACCAGCTTCGTTGAAAGCTATTATTTCATATACGTGTGGTCTACCAAGATCAACTTCTGTGTCGTTATACCATGTTTGATTTGGTGGTAGATAAGCTATTGGTTCTCCATCTCTATAAACAATGTATCCTTGAGGCTCTAAATCACCCCAATCTAAAGGTTGATCCCAAGTTATATAGACGCTATCTGTAACCTCTACTATGGATGGTCCTCTAGGTCTTTCCGGCAATAATTTGGCTTGAATATAGTATAATCCAGTAATTGGATGTGTAATATTTCCTCTGACCATGTTTAATACAAAAATATTAATTATATAATCAATACATGTTACATAAACATCTAGTATATTACTAGTATTCCATGTCTTGAGAATACTATAGTTTCCATTACTATCTACTAAGACTAATTTAATATAATCAATACTAGGAATTAGAATGAAGAACTGATCCTTTACCTTGTAAATATAAGTATTTCTACTGAGTAATAATGATATATTAATATTATCTAAAACTATAAGTTTATCTTCAACAACTCTATATACAGTTATCATATTCATTAAAGAACCATCATCCCTATATATTTTATATAGTACAACAATATAGCCTTCGTTAGATAATGATACACTAATAATTGTTGCATTTTTAGGTTTAGGTATTTCTATAAATAACAATTCATTATTATAAGATAGTACCAATACACTATTATCTATTCTCTTTAACACTATCATTTTATGTTTACTATCTAGATCTATTATATCTGTAACATTATATGTTTGGATACTCCATACTTTTTCTCTAGTATATACGTTATAGAGCTCAATAGCATTAATTAATGTATCATTAGTACCACTAACTACTCTAATTAGTAATAAATAGATGTTGTTTTGTTCATCTCTGATCAATCTATAGGTTACTATATAATCTTCATCTGTTAAGTTCCATGTATCCTCCCATTGATGATTCTTCACATTATATACTCCCACCTTCACTATTGAATTCTCTAGGAGATTCTCTAACAGAGATTCTCTCGTGGAATTAGATATTATAGAATAGGGTACGGTCATCCACACAAACAATACTTCTTCATCATTAATCTTTATCGCTTGTGGAAGCATTACAGCTTCTTCTCTACTAGGTATAACGGTTTCATTATACCATTGATTCTCTGTTCTATTATACAATAATACTTTTAATGAATAACTATAGGGAAGCTCTTTTTCCGGATCATCGTATAAATAGATTAATAATATATCTCCAGACCCAATATCCGATACAGTAATTCTGGTATATGGAAATATATTTTCAAACAAAAACCCTGCTCTTCCATCGATATTATCCCAAGTCAATTGATCATATTCCTCATCAACATAATACCTCGTTAACATTACTTGTTTAGTTTCATTAGTCTCTTGGTAGGGATCACCGGTTCCTCGTATTTCACCATAACACAAGATCGTTATAAGGTGTGTCGGATAGTATAATGAGCCGTATCCATGAATGGAAAAACCATTTAATCCCGCATAGATATCCTCTCTCTTTTCATAACCAGAATAGAGAAGTACAACCGATGATACATAGGGTATGGTGGTTTTGAAGCTAGCTTTAAGCGTACCATCCCATCCAGTTTCATAATATTTACGAGAATAGTATTTAGGTATTTTTTTCACATAATATATCTCCTTATATAATATTTTAATACCTGCTTTTATTCTTCCATTGAATGAACCTTGTAACTTTGTTAATTCTATTGGTATATTATCCCATAGTCTTTTCATGGGATCTTCTCCAGGCTCGATAATAACTTCTATCTGTCCATTTCCGAGTACATATGAGTACAATACTATAGTTAGATCAACATCCTCTTTAACACTCATGAGTTTTATGAGTTTAGCTTTTACTTTTATATTCGTAACTCCTTTAGCAATTTCCTTCAAAACTTCAAGTGCAATTTTAGCGACAAAAACAGATATTAATTTATCTACTGATCCGCCTAAAATAGACTCGATTTCTTTCATGTCATAATTAGTGGAGAAGTAATCAACAAGGAAATCACTCATATATACCTTATAACGATCGATAGTATATTGTTTGTTATAGTCTAGAGAAACCCTGTATATTAACTTTATTTTCCAACTACGAAAATCACCATACTTAATAATATATGGCTTTATACTAAAATTCACTTTTATTCTTATATTTGACGATAAAACATCTTGTAGATACGATAATGCCCCGAGATATATAGACATACTATCTTTAATATTATTTTCATCTGCGTACTGCATAGTTCTTTTAAGAGCTTTCCAAAGTATACCATTACAAAGTATTGAAAAGACTTCACTTCTAGAAAAGTATATGATACCATCAGGGTGATATAGAAGTGAGGGATCCTTCATTATAACTAGATCTAAATCACTGTTTCTAGAGTTAAATGTAACATTTATATATACTGGAATAAGTAGTGTGAATAATGATTTTTTCTTTATCGATGGGACGAACATTTGTACTATTGAGAAAGATTCACTATTGCTTAAAGTAATATTTAGGTCTAAGCGTTTCTCTTCGGAGATAATTGTAGATATTGTATAGTAGTTAAACCATCCAGTTTCTGGTGTTATATTAATACTGTTATATTTACTATATAGTGTAAACCATGGTGAGCGAACCCATCTTATATTCAAAACCTTATAGATAGGTCTCTCGATAAAGTATATTCTCCCTTCTTCAGATACCGCTTTAAAAATCGGTACGATCGCTATTTTAGGGAAATCAATATAAGGGAATCCTATAACCTTACAATACATTTTATCTATAAAGTCTCTACACTTCAAAGTATTATTCATAAGGAAATGTACATGCCATAAATAAGGATCATCCTTACTTTGTTTAAATTCTTCTAACCAAGTATATTCTATCTCGACTGTAGATGCTACCTCGCGTCTATGTAATTTAGCTACAACTTTAATGGGGGCAGTACCATCCCAACTGATCCTTATCCTCATACTATTATTTATAGGTACTCCCTCAATAAAGTAACCAATATATTTTATAGCGAAATCTTCGAAAACAAAATTTCCCGGAAAAACATCTACTATATTACTCGGTGACGTGAGAATATTGGGTCCTAACCCTATGAAATTTATCTTTGCAACTACATAGTAGTAGTAGTGATGAGGGCCTTGTATGTTTTTTCTATCTTCATAATTAAGTCTTATTAGTGCTACCTAAATATTTGAATTCACTATCAGGTTCTTCTTTCCTATAGATTTCATATTCAACCACATCTATTCCTTCGGGAGGACTCCAAGTCAGATATACATAGGTATGTCTATTCTCTACCGTAAGATTTTGTGGTGGAAGGGGTACTCTGGATAATATGTATCTAGATGGTTCATAGGCAAGAGGATATAGATCAACTATACCTTTGCTATTGTTAAAGATTATACCCATTACTCCCTCTTTACCAAATAACTCCATACTCTTCTTCGAACCTACTAAATCAATATCATATCCATACATTACTGGTGGTGGACGTACTCTTCCACCACCAGCTGATTGGTTCTTTAGCCATTCAGGATAGTAATTTCCTAAATGACCTACATACTCTTTTCCTTCGTATAGATACACCACGGGATCTATTGAATAAAAGGCTGACCTCGAGGAGTCTATGATTTCTGCTGAGGTAGACTCATCGATTATATTTAAAAAGAAAGAGACGTAATAGGAATCTTGAACTAGTACTTGTGTCTCCTGGGGATCCGGATATAAGGTTTTTATTTCTGAATAATAAGTGATCACCTGCCTAGATCCGTGAATTATGAATTCTCTATACTTATTTACTATTATAGAATCTTTTATTAAGACATTGATAGAATCGGAAACTGATATACCATCAGCATTATTAGTTATATTTGTGTATTCTATCAATACGTTTGATGAATATGATACACTTATTCCTAATCCCGCGGATTTTCCTCCTGAAGAAACTCCATTAGATGATATCAGAGCATCTCTAACAACTACATCTCTACTTCTACGAATAAGTAAACCATTAAAACTAGACTTAATAACGATATTTGATAACTTAGCATTTCTAACTCTCTCTAAACGTATTCCATATTCATATATATTTGATAATTCAACATTCTCAATTACTAAATTATTGACATTCTTAACAATAATCCCTCTAAAACACTTTGATACTCTTACATTTTTTATCACTACATTATTACGATTCTCTACAACAATACCACATGAAAGTATTGGAGGGAGAGGAGGTCTTGGTATAAATAGTTCTTTCCCATCTAATGTCACATTATCAGAATCTATTATAATTGTTTGATTATTTGGATCAACTTCAACTAAATTAAGAATATAAGTTCCAGGTTCTTTTACTACATATGGTAGTTGACTGATAAACTTCACATTCTCTATATCGTAGTACATCTGCAATATTTGAATACTTTCTAGAAGAGGAGAGAAGAAAAGGGAGATTATGAGGAGAATAGCTATTAAAATATTCATTCTCTCCCCGATACATGTAATGCAATAGATCATATATAAATTTTATTTTTGTATTTTGTCTTTAAGATATTTATTCCGATAATGTATCAATATTTATTATAGTATATCAAAAATATAACTATTTAATATTTAAGATAACAATGTTTAATATGGGTTCAAGCACACTAGATCATCACACTACGTCATAAATAATGTTTTATAACGTCCTTATCAAGATTTTTCTAACATGTTCAAACTAATAATAAAGTAGCCAATGAAATAAGTCTATTAAATTTATATTGGTAAATAGATACCTAATGTATATCCTTAATGTTTGTTTTTACCTAGTCTAAATGAGGAACGCTATGTATCGATACCTATCCTATCTACTCTCATTATCTACTATGTATGTAGAAGAATTAAGAAACATTAATTATTGCTTTAAAGTCTTCTAGTGAACCACAGTATGTGAATAACTGTGTATAGGTCTCATGTAGTGTTTCATAGTCTTTAGGCCACCAAGCCACGTTTTCTCTATCAAATATTTCTTCTGGTTCTAGCTTAATACTTAGATTTAAGAGATTCAATGAATATACTTGATCATCTAATACTAGGTATGCATAATAGCCCCAAACCCAATCATCTAATAAATACCATTTACCCTCATCTACATACTTAAGAAACAATATGTATTTAAAACCAATATCTATCAATGGATATGGAACAGCTATCATTGACAAGTCATTGATCATTGAGGTATTATCTAGGTATTCGCGCGCCGGCCAAGCATTAACTACTACCTCTATATACTCCTCAGTTATATTACCTTTGAATACATTGATTATTTTTATTAGATAAGTTAATTGACATTGTTCTCTACTACAATTAATAGATAACAGATCCTCTACCTTACCATAAACTATAGCATCTGCTATATTAACTAGACACTTATAGGGCTTGGAGTAAAAATCATTACAGTTCACAGTATAAGGACCTATCCTAGGCCATAAATCATAATGTGCATTAGAACTAAATATTTCAGGCATATGATCAGAGCCTAACCATGAAGGTGTATAGTTCTCTAAACTAATAACTTCACAACTAATATTGAGAGACCATAAACTAGTAGTTGGGGATTCTCTATTTAAACTAGTACTTGAACCTATACTGGTAGGAGGTGATGTTGTCCTTGTATAAGCTGGGGTATTACTTGGAGTTAATGGTTGAGGACTTGTTGTGTATGGTGTAATGTTTACTGTTCTACCCGGTCTATAGAATATTGGAAACCACCCGGTAACCATAAATAATCCGAAAATTAATAAAATAGTTATTGCAATGAATATTTGTTCCAATCTCTCCATATACTCTAACCTCTCTAGAAATCTCTCTTCATAATTTGTAACTGTATCTATTCTTAAAATACATTATGTCGTCACATCATATGAGACACTCAATTATCACTTTTGTATTTCATAATCTGTTTTCTCGGTTTCTACTTGTTTCTCTAACTCCTCTTCTCCCCCTATCTCTTCTTTCTCTTTCTTCTCTCTTTTTCTACGTGTTAACTCCTTGATCAAATACTCTAATGTAGCTGGATCTATTCTTGTTTTTGTAAATCTAGCGGCTGACCCGGTTTTCAACTCAATTACTAGAGAGTTTCTCTTAATGATGAGTAGTGGTATACTAGCCACTAATAATACATACCAATAATCAGTAATCATTAGTATTGGATACAATATAGTGCCTGGTATAAATGTCGTACCTAGAATAGATAATACAATATTTATAATAAACATTCCTATTCCAATCTCTATTAACTTATAACTTAAACCCCTATATGGATAGTAATCTTCGAAAGTAACTAGTACCGGGTCACTATAAGCATATATCTTACCGTCTTCAGTTTTAATTGTTAGGTATTCACCAACAATATCAACTGATGAGACCTTCTTATTTATATTAATAATGTTCTTTCTAGAACCGCTTGTTTTACGTGTAAAATAGGGAAGTGTATATATAAGTACCATTACGAAGATCAATACAATAGTGAACATTATAATAGCATTAACCATGTTCATGAGTTGATCGATATAACTACTAATATCGGTTCCATCCATACATATTCACACAAACATTTACTCTAATAATATGTATTTATATACAATCGAATAATAATTACTATGGTATCCGACGGGAAAATTATACAAAAGATAATTTGTATATGGAGAAACTATATCTGATAATAGGGTTTGATCTTTTATTCTTTACCCCACTCAATATACTTACTCATATCAACCCCTATAGGCTTAATTACCTTTAATGCTTCCTTAAAATCCTTCATAGTAATAGGTTCTACATCTATATGTCCATGTATAAGTTTTTTCACTAACTCAATATTATTTGGATCAATGTATTTAGAGATCCTATTCAACTGTACATATTTAATCACTTGAACTATTTCACGACCAGAATAGCCTTCTGTTAATTCAGCTAGTTTATCTAGATCAACGTCATCAGCTAGTTTTAAAC
>NJDP01000041.1 GCA_002254665.1 Desulfurococcales archaeon ex4484_58
AATTATTTGAAAGAACACGTGAACTAGGCAAGTAGCTAAGAAAAACACTAATAAATTCAACAACGTTATATTTCAAATTACAGTATATAATCCTCGAGTTTAACATATAATGTAACATAGACTAAGAGGCAATTTACTCTAAAACATCTTAAATAAGTTCTCTTCTTTAAGAACGAATATCCTTATCTATCCCAATTTATACTAGGATTATACTTAGATGCTTTGAACAACCATTTTCCATATATGAGATTGAATACTGTCTTTAACTTTATTTCACTCTATGTATACCTTTAATCATAATAGTATCTCTACTTTAAGACATGATGAATGATAGTGTGTGTATTATGTTTTTTATGGATTGAAGCATTATATGCTACTACATTATTCCTATGGATAGTTTTTACAGTATATTATATGACGAGAAAAACTCTATTACATTATGGAAAATAAAAGGTTAATACGTGTTAAGACGATTTATTATAATTGAAAGATAATATATGCTAGCTAGTTGTTTAACGGTGTTGCTTGTTCCTTTTCTATTTGAAACACCATGCATGACCCTAGTAATGGTTGCTATACTTGCTATCTTAACGTATCTACCACATAGAACTGATAAGTTGATACACTGGCTTCAAACACTTGATAACATATATGAAGTACACTTCATTATATCATGAGGCATCGTCATGACGATTCCATCCAGTCTTTAATGGTGATTGGTGGAGTGGTGGAGTATCAGATTCCTTTATGGTTTTTGGCGATAGTGTAACTGGTATTGCTAGAAACACTATATATGATCATAGAACTAAAGCTTGATAGGAAAACTTAGCAATGGCTATTGCTACAGTATCGCTTGGATACGCTATACTAGGCTATACTGGTGGGCTAACCAGTTCTGTAGTAAATATTATTGAACATTATGAATACAAAACATTTATAGACGATAATTTAGTCGTGCCATTAGTAAGTTTCCTCGTAATTGTACTAGATAATTATACTTTAACATGAGATTCTATTGAGAAACCCTAATTGATTACTAATTCAATCATGGGTCATGATTAATTCCTTAATGGATCTTATCCCGGAATACATTATAGGTTAGGCTTTATATAATCCTTCATAAATCTCTACTTCAAATACACAATGTTTACCTCTATCATTTATACATTTTTCTTCATGAACAATTACTCTTCTATTCAATAAACTAGTTAAATAACCAGCTAAAACTCCACTAGTCATATACCCAGTTTTATGCATTAAGCTATAGTTTCTCATAGATAGACATTCAAAGTTATCTTCAACAACAATTCTATAACGAATATCTCCTATTTTCTCGATACTCATATCGCCTAATCCCAGTGCTTTATAGAAATCAGCTAAATAATTAAGAGCTCTATCTACTTCATATTCCCATTTCTCTTCAGTGTTAAGGTTTTCCATAATAAATTTCTCATAAATAGCTTTACCGATCCCATAACCGATCTTCTTCAATATATTCTTAACAGTCGATAGATTATATGTTTTCATTAATTCAACAACCACGTATCTAATAAAATCAGTTGTTAATATCGTCGCTTGTTTATCTAAGAAGAATATCGAACCATATTTTAAAAATACATAGCTATCTTTGGATGAACTGTAGGTGATATCTTCGATCTCCTCTGATAAACTATTCTTTATTTTATCTGAAACATTACGTACACAATCTTGATCACAGTCTTCAAGTAGAAACATTATATAACCAGTTCTACTAACATGTTCTAGAACAGATACTTTTAAAATATTTATTCCCTCATCACTAATGATCTTCGATATCTTAGCTAAAATACCTGGTCTATTAACGGCTTTAACTACTAAAATAGAACCCGGTTTATCACTAATAGTGAATACTGTATCAAGCACAACATTTGGTTTACGTGATACTAGGGTAGGTTTTTTTGCTTTGCGGATTAATTTACGAATAACTAGCTCTACTATCTTTGATCCCTCGAGAATTTTTGATCATACTTGGTTACGTTAATATATTTTATAAAATATTGTTTATAATGATTCGTTAGTGAAGTTTGGAGAAAAGTATAGAGAAAAATATATATGGTGGTATAACTTTGTTAGCTTTATTCTCTAGCTGATTCTAACAATTCTTTTTCTTCACGCGTAAGTTCTGTCGGTGATATTTTACGTTTCTTAGCTTCTTCTATTGCTTTACGTACCTCAGTTGATAATTCCTCGTAGCTCGGTATCTTACCTAATATCTCTTCAGGTTTACCTATAAGCTTTACTAGTTTCTCAACATCAACCTCAGGAACTTGAGGTTCACGTACACCCTTAGTTAAGTAACTTGCTATCCCCTCTATTAACCTAGATATCTCATATGGTACAATAATCTTTGTTGCTTGACCATTAGCCATTGCACGTAGAGTCTCTAAACTCATAGCTGATAATGCGTGGCTATGTAGACTAGCTGCTCCAAGACTAAGTATCCTTAACCTCTGAGCTTCACCCTGTGCTTTCAGTATAGTTGCTAAACGTTCGCCCTCTGCCCGTAAAATATTAGCCATTCTCTCACCCTCAGCTCTAAGTATAGCAGCTGTTTTATCACCCTCAGCTCTAAGTATAGCAGCTCTACGTTCACCATCAGCTCTCAAAATAGCAGCTCTACGTTCACGTTCAGCACTTGTTTGTTCTTCCATAGCTTTCTTTACGCGCGCACTCGGTTCAACCTCCCTGATCTCAACAGTCTCTACACGTACACCCCATTTATCGGTTGCTTCATCCAATATCTTCCTAAGCTTAGTATTTAATGCTGCACGATTATATAGGATCTCGTCTAACTCCATATCACCTATAACACTACGTAATGTAGTCTGTGCTAAAGCTATGATAGCAGCTCTATAATCCGTAACTTCGAAAAACGCTTTCTGCGGATCAACAACTCTAAAATAAACTATAGCATCAACGCTAACCGGGCTATTATCCCTAGTAATAACATCTTGACGAGGGACATCAACAACTTGTGTACGTAGATCCATGGAATAAACCCTACTGATAAACGGTGGAACCCAGTGAACACCCGGCTTAAGTATACCGACAAATTTCCCCAATCTAATATATATACCCACAGCCCATGGTCTAACAACAATTATTCCACGAGCAATCACGTATATTACTATAATAGTTAATAGAAATAACAAGAAGAGTGTAGCTGGATCCAACATATTCTATAGCCCCCTATACAATGCTCTTAATATATATCTTTCTAGAAAGATCATTATTAACCTTACATCTTCCCCTCACTAGATTTGCTAGAGAGAGGTTTTACGATCAAATGAACACCCTCAACATCAACAACTACAACCTTACTACCAGGCTCGATCACTCTATCACTAGTAGCACTCCAAATATCACTACCAATCCTAACTTTACCCTCAATACTATCTGGTTTAACAGTCTCTACTACAATTCCAGTTTTACCAATTAAACCCTCATAACTCTCAGTAACTGGAGGTGATGGAGGTGATAATCTCCTATAGATCAGGTACGTTAAGTATCCTATTGGGAAAGATAACAGAAATAGGATCCATGGAACATAAGGTATTGATAATATCCATGGAAATAATAAGATCAATAAACCATAAATGATCAAAACAGTCCCTGGAACAGCTATAAAGAAACCGGGTGTAGCGATCTCAATAACTATAAGTATTGCACCCAACAAGATCAATAAAAGACCTATGTCTACGTCCATAAACTCCCCCACGAGAAGAATCTCTACTTTATATTAAGTCTTATGGAATATATCAATATATTGATTAACAAAAATAACAACTAATCTAATGCTGTATGGTGATTTCTAAGTGTTTGTATCGATAATATTAGCTGCTGGTCTCAGCACGCGTTTCCCAGGAAATAAATTGCTCTATGTATGGAACGGTAAACCAGTGATTAGGTGGACTGTTGAAAATGCTTTGAATAGTAATGTTGACCGTGTAATAGTGGTTACTGGCCATGATCGAGATAGAGTATTGAATGCTCTAGAGGATCTATGTTGTTACGATGAAATATATAACGAGAATTATAGAGAAGGGATGAGTGGTAGTGTTAAGGCTGGTGTTAGACATGCTATTGGTAAATATGGTAATTCTATAGAAGCAATACTATTTACACCCGGAGACTGTGCATGGATACCACCAGTTATCTATGATCTAATGATCATGAAGTTTAAGGAAGAAAAACCATTGATCCTTGTGGCTAGTTATCGGGGACGCAAAGGACACCCAATATTATTTGACGCCTCACTAACTAACGATCTCTTAATGGTATCTGAAGAGACACGGGGATTAAAATTTGTAGTTAAGAAAAATTGGTGGGGATTAAAAATATTAGAGACCAATTACCCGGGGGTTATACTCGATATAGATACGTATAATGATCTAAACCGTATCAAATACATGATTAAAAAATAGTATTAAACTACATAACAGTATAACAATTATTATATCCTATGCAATATATTATCCTTTTCTCCATGTACTACCACCATGATAGATGCGACCTCGTATTTATCCCCCGTTAAAAGGAGGCTATATGAGGTTATAATATTTGAGGAAAACAGCATTTATATTAACTTTAATGCCAATAGGTAGTGTCTTTACAGCTTAATATATTATTGCTAAGGTGAAAATGGAATCTATATTAAGGTAGTCTCATTAGATAGTGATTATTTTGGTTGAATATACTCGTTTAATCAACATATTAACTAAGAGTTTAGTAGTTCTGAATATTCAATTAAAGTATATGATAGGATCGAGTATCTAAAGAATTACCTTCGGATATAGAGATGACGTCACATATAGATGAAGCTGATCTTATTTTAATTGATATAAACGATTTGAAGAACCTATCCCTGAACAATACAGTTAAGATAAATGATCATTCACCAATACTTGTATTTAATGTATTTCTAAGATTGCCTATTTGATCCGAAACCTCGGTTTTTCTTCAAAATATGATCTAACCTACAGTTATTTACCCCTAGGTGCTGATATAGCTTCAATTACAAAACATAGTTATAATAATGAACTTTTGAAGAAAACTATTAATGTATATAATTTAGTGGCATCTAGAGAATTTTTGAGGAAAAACTCATTAAGTATTCATTAGTAGTTGCACATAATACCCTATTACCGAAACTCTACAGGGTTAAAACATGTATTGAAAAAATAATAGTAAAGAATACGATTCAATAACGATAGCTACCGATCTCTCAGGGTTAACCTTATCTCTTTATCTTACAAGGAAAATAAATACTATAACATGGTTAAACATGTTTATTATAAGATAAACAGTATGGAATAAACAAAGTAGTATGGTGTATATAGTGTCTATTGAGGAGAAGATAAAGAACTTATATGAGAAAAACCCACAAGCAAATATTATCGTTGATAAAATCCATAGATATGCCGAGAAACTTAGCGGCAAAGGCTATAACAATATAAAGATTATGAATTTTTGTGGAACACATGAATGGACAATAACACATTATGGACTTAGATCTCTTATGCCAGACAACGTTGAATTAATAGCTGGACCTGGATGTCCAGTATGTATTACTCCAGGATACTACGTTGATCTATTAATTAAACTCTCAATGGAAAACTATACAGTGCTATCATACGGGGATTCCTACAAACTACCTGGGACAAAACTTAGAGGTGTTAGAAGTTTATTTGATGCTAAGATCCGTGGTTGGGATACTAGGATCGTCTATAGTTTCTTAGATGCCATAAAAACTGCACATAAAAACCCTGATAGGAAACACGTATTCTTCGCAGTTGGTTTTGAAACAACAATGCCTACTACAGCACTACCTTTATACCAGGGGATTGTCCCGAAAAACCTCTTAATACTATCAGCTTATAGATTAACTCCACCAATAATGAAGTATTTGTTGGATGAGAAACCAGAAGCTAGACTTGATGGTATAATTGCGCCGGGACATGTATCAGCTGTTATAGGATCTAATGCTTGGAGCTTTCTACCACGAGACTATAGTATACCAACTGTTGTAGCTGGTTTTGAACCGATTGATGTATTATTAGCTATTCTATATATATTGAAAATGATTTACGAACAGAAACCTATGCTTGTTAATGAGTATACTAGAGTAGTTAAACCTGAAGGAAACACTATAGCTAAGAAGATCATGTATAGTGTATATAGTGTTGTAGATTCTTATTGGAGAGGGATAGGGGTCGTAAAATCTAGTGGTGCTATACACTCTGAAAAATATAGAGAATACGATCTATTCCATAATCTTGGTTTTGAAGATAAGCCAGTAGATGATAAATTACCCGGATGTAAATGTCCTGAAGTAACACTTGGTTTAGCTAAACCAACTGATTGCCCATTATTTATGAAGAGATGTACACCTAATAACCCATATGGTCCATGCATGGTTAGTGTTGAAGGTACATGTAGGATTTGGGCTGAAAATCTACCAGTCAAACTATAATTTTTATAATCTAGTCATAAACATAGTTTCTATATGGGCGTCTATGAAGGATGAAAATGTAATAGTTGTTGAAAACCCTTTAGCAAAATATTACCTGACAATTTTAAGGGATCGGAATACTTCTCCTAAACTATTCCGTGAATATGTTAGAAAACTTGGTTTTATATTAGGTTACGAAGCTTCACGTTACATCAAGTGGAAGAACACCTTTGTAGAGACGCCATTAGCTAGAGCTGAAGGGATAAAACCGATTAAACCAGTAATAGTGGTAGGTATTCTTGGTGCATCAATACCATTAATTCAGGGTATATGGGATGCTATACCATGGGCTGGATTAGGATTAGTTGCTGCTAGAAGGATTGAATCCGAATATGAGGTTGAAATTGAAGTTTATTATGAGAGGTTGCCAGATGATCTATCTCCATACACAGTATTAATCGCTGATCCAATGCTTGCTACAGGTAAGACTATTGTTAATACAATTGAATTATTGAAGAAACGTAATGCGAAGGAAATAGTAGTGTTAACTATTATCGCTAGTAAATATGGAGTAGAGTATGTTCATGGTAGAGAGAAAAACGTACCAATAATAACAATAACTATTGATCCATTCCTAAACGATAGATTCTTCATAGTACCGGGTCTCGGAGATGCCGGTGATCGTGGGTTAGGATCAGATGTATCATGGTAGATTTAATCCAACATTGAATGCTTTAATATTTAATTCCAACCATTTAGACGGAACTATTTCTCGTATCGCATCAATTACATGTTCAGGTTTAACAATCCCAGTTTTACCGACTACATGACCTAAAGCTACAATATTGGCTGTTCTAATAGTTCCAGTCTCTTTCTCAGCGATCTCTGTATAGGGTGCACGATGTATTTTCCAATCAGGTTTCTCGGGGAAATCCTCAATATATGTTGCATTCAAGAATATACATGCATTATCACTTATCATATCCATGTATTTCTCTAGATTAAATGGATACATTACTAGGAATATAGTTGCTTTTCTAACCTTAATGTAATCGATCTCCTCTAGTTTATCAGATATAATCATATCAACACGCGACTCGGTACCACGTGTTTCTGAACCGTATGATTCAGTAGCCGATACATGTAACTGGGCATATTTAGCAGCTGCAACACCTAATACTCTACCAAATAATAGTATTCCCTGACCACCACGACCTATAACTAGAACCTCGTGTTTCACTTCTTACCACCCATAATCAACTCTATATATCCGGGATAATCATTTACTATATACTCACCTATAATAATCCCACGATCCCAGTCGAGACTAGACTCCTCTATACTAGGCTTAGTCTTTACTTTAACCCTCTTCTTAAGCTCATCATATAGTGTTACCGGGTCTCTATAACCGATATGTCTACCAAATACTTCTGGACAAGTAGATACTACTTCTATAAATCTAAATCCACGCATACCAAGTGCTTTATAATAGTATTGTTCAAGTAATTGTGGATAAATAGATGATCCACGTGCTACATAGTTTACCTCGAATGCAGCTAATAACTTAATAACATTCATAGGTTTCTCACGGCTTCCTTGAGGCGTTGTTGTTGTATAGAGTCCTGGAGGAGTCGTTGGTGCTAATTGCCCACCCGTCATTGCGTAGATGAAGTTTGTGTTCATTATGACTAGTAGATCCATGTTACGGCGTGCAGCATGGATTAAATGATTACCACCAATACCAGCTATATCTCCATCTCCCCCCAACACTATTAATTCGAGCTTTGGATTAGCTAGTTTAGCTCCAGTAGCAAAAGCTACTGCTCTACCATGAAGTGTATGAGCAGCATCAAACCCTACATAGAAAGATGTTCGTGCAGTACAACCTATACCAGTAACGAATACTATCTTCTTAGGATCAAGAACCCCCTCCTTAACTCTACGATCAATAGCTTTGAGTAGAGCAGCTAGTGAAACACCTAAACCACAACCTGGACACCATAGCGTAGGGATACGTTCTATCCTTAAATACTTATCGAGTGGATGCGCCTTACCCAATTCAACCTTTGTCTTCTCGATCAAAGCCATTCATTAATCACCTCTAGGATCTCGTTTGGAGACGGAAGATCCAGATCTATTATAGAGACAGGGATAACCTCTTTATCATGCATAATCCTCTGTATATCCCATACAAGCTTACCCATATTATTTTCAACAACAAAGATCTTCTCCACACCACTAAGGGTTTTCCTTAAAGATCCCTCATCTATAGGCCATATAGTCTTTAATCTAACCATACCAATATCTATACCCTTCTCTCTAAGATCACGTACAACAGCTAATGATGAGCGAGCCGATGTTCCATAAGATACTATAGCGTGTCTAGCATTATCCATATAATGCGTCTCATACTCGAAGACCCTATCAATGTTCTTAATTATCTTACCCACTATCCTCTGGACCATTCTACGTTGAACCATTGTATCCTGTATATAAAATCCACGCTCATCATGTGTCAGCGATTCAACCAAAACCTTATAGCCTTCACCGAAAACAGCCATTGGAGCAATACCATCCTCCTCCGGTTCATAGGGTTTATACTTCTCTGGAGGAACCTTTGGTTTCTTACGATCAATGATCTCAACCTCACCCCGATCACGGAAAACAGCTGATTCCCATAGATGAGCTAGTGTAGCATCCGATAATAGTATTACTGGTGTTCTAAGATATTCTGCTATATTAAACGCTTTGATCGTTAGATCAAATGCTTCCTGAACACTCCAAGGAGCAAGAACTGGTATTATATAGTCACCATGTGAAACAAAACGTGCTTGATAAATATCTGCTTGTGTAGATTTCGTAGGCACACCAGTTGATGGGCCAGCACGCATAACATAAGCTATAACTATTGGTGTCTCAGTTATAACAGCTAAACCTAGACCCTCAGCCATCAAGGAGAAACCAGGACCGGATGTCGCCGTCATTGCTTTAGCACCAGCCCATGAAGCACCTACAATAGCATTTATAGAAGCTAGTTCATCTTCAAACTGCATCATAACACCACCATACTCCGGTAGTTTCTCAGCTAAATACTCCATTATATCAGATGTAGGTGTTATCGGGTATCCTGCATAGAATTTTAAACCAGCAACAAGAGCTGCTTCAGCTATTGCTCTATTCCCATGCGTATATACACGCTTCACTTCTTAACCACCTCAACAAATATTGCAAAATCAGGGCAGTTATACTCACATAGTTTACAGCCAATACACTTCTCTATAAAGCGGGGCTCAGGATAACGGTATCCATACTTATTATAATTGTCTCCTCTAACCAATACTTTTGTTGGACAAACATGTATACAGAGATTACATTCTTTACAACGATCGATAACTATTGATACACGATATCTCTCATTACTAGCATGAATAACCTCTATTTCATCGAGCAGTGAATTTATAGAACATCACCCTCGATAGAAGTTATTTAGCCAAACATTATGTATGGTTGACTATATTAAAAATACTTTACCCACCAAGAATAGATCTAACCCTAGAATCCAACCCAATATATACAAGGAACCAAGTAATTATCTCAACGAAAGGAAACAATATAGATAGATATAACATAATACCAGCACCCCCAACTAAACCAGAATCAATGATTGAAGCTAATCTTTTCAACAATAAACCACCAAAAATACGGGTTATAATAAAGAGTATTAACACGATAACATATAGAGGTAAAAGCAGAATCGATAAATTAAAACCGAGTTGAGAAGATAACGCAATAAACGCTAATACTATAAAACTACCACCGTAGATGATATAGGTGAAATGAGCAGTAACGATAATAGATAAGTGGTATGGAAAATATTCAAACAAATCATAAACGCCCTTCATAAATCTACCAACAAATCCATAAACATAAATCAATACACTAACAATTAATACGATAAGAGGCCCTAAACCCGTATCTATTGAAACACTTAAAGTCCTACCATATAAAAAGGAATTGATCAAATCCTCAAATAAACCCCATAAATCTAGAATCTCCATAGAATACATATAATATATGATATAGAAGATCGAAACACCTATAAAAGCCAATAAAGAACCCATACGAGAAACTAACAATGCTCTTACAATAAAAAATAACTCCTCTTTACTCAATCCACTAAATAATTTCTCAGACAATACCATACACCATACCATGAAAACCATTATCCATAACTTAATATTGATGAAGAACCAACTGATTATTAAGCTTAATGATTCAAAATATAGGTAAAATCTTAGATTCTAGGGGGTGGTGGTGGTAAATCCTCTTCACTAAAGTCCTCATACTCGATCTCAGCCTCTCCCTCTATCTCAGATTCTTTTCTAGATTTATCAGCCGAAACTAAACCAATTATATTACCGAGTCCTCTATAAAGTGAATAGAAACTAAGCATTGGTAAAATAGTCATTAATGCTAAAAGTAGCGTAAGAATAACCATTCCAGCAATGGATAGCTCGGTTGAAAACGTACTTGAGACGATCGTGAACAACGCTATAAATGGAATAATTATGGTGGATAATATTGAGACAATCAATGATAATATTAATAATGAGGAAGATTTTCTAATTAAGTCGTTATTAAAGATACTAGCAATTCTAGATATAAACCATAAGAAACCAATTAAAGCTATAATGATCGATGAGAAGATTAATATGATCGATATAGTAGATATTCTTAAAAATGAAAACAATAAACCAATAACAAATAGTATTGGAAAGGAGATACTTCCTATAAATAGTAATAATGAAGGTGAACGTAAAACAC
>NJDP01000042.1 GCA_002254665.1 Desulfurococcales archaeon ex4484_58
TAAAGGTTTATGTAAAGGTATTAGAGGTTACGGTATAGGATATGTAGGTGAGGAAGAAGTTATCAGATTAGAGTTACATGCTTATGTGGGTGCGGATGAATATGAGGAAATAATTATTGAGGGTAGGGAGTATAGTGTTAAGTGGAAGAGTACTGGTACACATGGTGATCTGGGTACAGTTGCTATACTATTGAATATAGCTGGTAAAATCCATTTATATGGACCCGGTCTATTGACAATGGTTGATCTACTGCCTTTTAAACCCTATTTCAAAGTAGGCTAATTAGATTACTTTATAGGAGTCTCTATCAACTATTTTATTATAGCTAGTATCTACAAAGGTGTATAGTATTTGGTTTTATCTAAACAATTCTTAGAGAAACCTGGTGTTAGAGAAGCTAGGTTTTGGGAGAGTCTAGGTGGTGGGAGGGTAAAGTGTAATTTATGTCATAAGAGATGTATTATTGTACCGGGTGCTTATGGTGCATGTGGTGTTAGGTATAATTATGATGGTAAACTATATACTCTGGTATATGGCTTATTGACTGCTGCAAACCCTGATCCTATAGAGAAAAAGCCTCTCATGCATTTTAACCCCGGATCATGTGTGTTCTCTATATCAACCGTGGGTTGTAACTTCTACTGTAAGTTTTGTCAAAACTGGTTGTTAAGTCAGACACGAAGGGATCGCTTGTATGGAGAGCCTTATGAACCATATGAAGTTGTAGAGTATGCTAAGAAGAATGGTTGTCAAGGGATAAGCTATACATACAATGAACCAACAGTCTTCTACGAGTTCATGTATGATACAGCTAAATTAGCTAAGAAAGAAGGATTATTCAATACAATGGTTACAAACGGTTATATGACACCAGAAGCTATTAGAGAGCTTGGACAATATATGGATGCTGCGACTGTTGATTTTAAGGGTAGTGGTAATAAAGATTTCTACCGTGACTTTATGGGTGTAATTGATCCTGAGCCTATATTTGAGTCTATATTAGAAATGAAGCGAGTTGGTTGGTGGATCGAGATAACAGATCTAATTGTTCCAAAATATGGTGATCGACCGGATGATTTAAGAAGATTAGCTAGATGGGTTGTAGAGAACCTTGGTGAAGAAACACCTTTTCATCTTCTAAGGTTTCATCCACAGTACCAGATGAATAACCTTCCACCAACACCTACATCTATACTTGAATACCTCGCTAAAATAGCTAAGGAAGAGGGTTTGAAACACGTATATATAGGTAATGTGTGGGGTCACAAGTTAGAGCATACATATTGTCCTAGATGTGGTTCATTAGTTGTTAAGAGAATGGGTTTCTATATAGTTGATTGGAGATTAAAAGAAGATTTTAGATGTCCAGTGTGTGGGTATAGGTTAAACTTTAAAGGTAGATTTTGGGGCTCATCTTCTTTTATAACACATTATTGGTGAGTAAGGATATGCCATATTTTATAGTAGTGATGGGGACTGCTGGTAGTGGTAAAACAACGTTAACATATTCGCTTGTAAACTATTTATTGGATAACCAATTAGATGCTATCGCGGTAAATCTTGATCCAGCCGTTGAGAAACTACCTTATAGACCAGATGTAGATGTACGTGAATATGTAGATGCCCGTGAATTAATGGAGATACAAGGATTAGGCCCAAATGGTGCGCTTCTTGCTGCTGTTGATATGCTTGCACTTAAGATTGAGGAGTTGAGGGAAGAGATATGGTCTATTAAAGCAAACTATATAGTTATAGATACACCTGGACAAATGGAGATATTTGCATTTAGAGAATCTGGTCCAATAGTTATAAATGCATTAGTGGGAGATGCTAAAGCAGTATCACTTTTTTTGATAGATTCTATCCAAGCATCTAAACCTAGCAATTATTTTTCAGCACTACTACTAGCTGCTAGTACGCAGGTTAGAATGGCTCTTCCCCAGATAAATGTATTAACGAAAATAGATCTGGTTTCTCGGGATCTTGTCGAAGAAATAGTTTCTTATCATGATGATCCTTCTTTATTGGCTACGAAAATAGTTAGTGATAGAAAAGCATCATTGATCTGGGGTGAGGAAGATGTATTGGTATTAGTGGAGAAGCTTTTAAATATGGATATCGTACCAGTTTCATCAATAGATATGACTGGTTACGATAATCTATATGCGTATATTCAGAGAGTAGTTGCTGGTGGAGAGGACTATTATACTGAAGAGCCTTCGCCGAGATTGTAGATCGGGGTAGTTTTCAGTAATTAAGCTAGATAGAGTAAAATAGAATAAATCTATTTATTCAAGAGTATAGATTTAATTAATTAAATGGTATTAAATTAAGTTGTTGAATCAGCTTAGTTGAGGGTTAGATGATATGTTAGATAAATTCTTTAATCCACGGAGTGTAGCTATTATAGGAGCTACTCCTAAGGAGGGGAAGGTTGGTAGAGTTCTTGTTGAAAACTTTATACGTAGGTTTAAGGGGAAGATATACCCGGTCAATCCAGGTTACGATGAGATCTTGGGTCTTAAATGCTATAGATCGGTTAAAGAGATACCGGATGAAGTTGATCTAGCTGTTATAGCTATACCTGCGCCAAAAGTTCCACAGGTAATGCATGAAATAGGTGAGAAGGGAATTAAAGCTGTGATAATTATTAGTGGTGGGTTCCGTGAAACTGGAACTGAAGAAGGTGCTAGACTTGAAGATGAAGTTAAGAAGATTAGTAAGGAATATGGTATTAGAGTTATTGGACCAAACTGTATAGGGATCTATGATAATTGGAGTGGAGTAGATACATACTTTCTACCAGACAATAAGATGATGAGACCACCACGTGGATATATAAGTTTCATTAGTCAAAGTGGTGCATTTGCATCAGCTCTTCTAGATTGGATGGCATACCATAAGATCGGTGTATCAAGAGCTATTAGTTATGGTAATAAAATTGATGTCGATGATATTGATCTACTTGAGTTTCTTGGCGAGGATGATAAAACTAAAGTGATCTTCATGTATCTCGAAGGGTTAAAGAAGGGTAGAGGGAGGCTATTTATTAAAAAAGCACGTGAGATCGCTAGGAAGAAACCAATAGTAATATATAAGGCTGGGAAAACTGAACGTGGAGGATTAGCTGCTGCAAGCCATACAGCTGCTTTAGCTGGTAACTATCAATTATACGTAGCTGCTATTAGACAAGCGGGTTTGATAGAGGCTAAGAGTTTTGATGAGATAATGGATCTCTCCAAAGTTCTCCTAACTCAGCCGTTGATGAAGGGTAGGAAAGTATATGTTGTAACGGATGCTGGTGGAGTTGGTGTTATGTTAACCGATGCATTAGCTAGTGAGGGTTTCATATTGCCACGTACTCCACCTGATCTGAAGGAGGAGTTAAGGAAACATCTACCACCACATTGTATCGTTGAAAATCCAATAGATCTAACCGGGGACACTGATGATGAAAGATATATCTTGGTATTGGAGAAATTGTTGCCAAGAGAAGATGTTGATGCAACAGTTGTTGTTGCACTTCCTCAGGTACCCGGTATTAAGGGTAAGGTAGCAGAATATTTGATCGAAGCTAAAGAGAAGTACAAGAAACCGTTGATCTCTGTTTTGATAGGTAGTGTTGAAGCAGAGAAGTTTAAAAATGTTTTGGAAAATAATGGTATACCAGTATTTGAATCGCCGGAAAGAGCAGCAAAAGCTCTTGCAGCTCTCTATAGATACTCTAAGTTTAGAGGAGTAGCTAAAGATTAGTGAGCGTGATCAGGGTGGAACCGAGAGAGATCATTAGGAGGGCCCTTGAAGAAGGTAGGTCTAAGCTATTAGAACACGAAGCATATGAACTCGTTGGTTCATATAATATCCCAGTACCTAAAGCGTATCTAGCCAAAACACCTGAAGAGGCTGGGAAGCTAGCTGAAAAGATAGGTTACCCTATAGTATTAAAGATCGTATCGCCAGATATAAGTCATAAAAGCGATGTAGGTGGTGTTATCCTCGATCTAAATAGTAAAGAAGAAGTAGTAGAGGCTGCTAAGAAGATATTCGATAATGTATCTAAAAAAGCACCTAATGCTCGTATAGCTGGTGTTCTTGTCCAGGAGATGGTTCCCTATGGTTTAGAGGTGATCGTGGGTGGTTTAAGAGACGGTATATTTGGCTCCGTTGTAATGTTCGGTATTGGAGGTATATTTGTAGAACTATTAAGAGACGTATCATTTAGAATAGCACCAATAAGTGAGGAAGAAGCTCTTGAAATGATTAATGAGATTAAAGCTAGTAAACTATTAGAAGGATACCGTGGTCAACCACCGATTGATAAGAAAGCATTAGCTAAGATAATAGTAAATGTAGGTGAACTACTAGAAGAAAACCCTGAGATCCAATCAATAGATTTGAACCCAATAATGGCTTATTCTAGTGGTGCAAAAGTTGCTGATGCAAGGATAATTATAAAGACAAAGTAGATATGGTACGATAACATGGTAAATAATACAAAGGACAATGTTGAGATACTCGAACTAGAAAAGCAAATAGAAGATATAAGCAAGCAATTAACACAAACAAGGATAGAACTACAAGAACTTAAAAGAGAAAAAACAATCCTTATCGGAGAATTAAAAGAGTTAAGATCGAAACGTAGGAAGCTAATAGATGAAGCAAAGAAGATCAGGGGAGAATACAGAGAATTAACCAATAAACGTCGAGAACTAATAGAAGAGATCAAGAAACTTAGAAGCGAAAGAAACGAGAAAATGAATGAATATAGAGAGTTAATTAATTTAATGAAAGAGAAGAGGGATCAAATACAAGATTTAACGAGAGAAGCTAGGATCCCTATTAGTGTTATCAGAAAAGAGATCGATAGACTTGAATGGATGTTACAAACATCTATTATGACTGTTGAACAGGAAAATCAGATTATTAAGAAGCTTCAGAGACTAAATAATCTACTTCAAAAAGCTCTGAAGGCTAAGAAAGAAAAGAATGAATTTTTAGAATTAAGAGCAATGCTTACTAGTTTAAGATTTCAGATAAATGATTTACGTAAAAAAATTAGTGAGTTAAGGGAGAAGGTAGAAGAAATAGATAGTAAGAGGAATATTCTACGCGGAAAACTAGATAAGCTAAACAAGAGTATAGATGAGATATCACAAAAGATAGATGAAAAACAAAAACGAGTAGATGAGATCAATGAAAAATACCAAGCTTTAGTCAAGGAATTAAATGATTTACGCGAAGAGCTTCAGAGACTTAATAAGGAATTAGAAAAGAGGAAAGTATCTATTATTGTTGAAAAGAAGCGTAGAGTGGTTGAAGAAAAGATTAAGAAGGGTGAAAAAAGACTTACACTTGAGGAGTTAATGATTCTATACAGTGATGTAGATGAACTTGTCGATGAACAATGATAAACGAGTGATAGTACTAGTGGTAGATATAGATGATGATCTTGGTAGAGAAGGTTTTAATACGCCGATTATTGGTTATGAAAATGTAAAAGAAACTGCTATAAGTTTCGGTTTAAAGAGACCATACGACTCTGATTTAAACGCATTATTCGATGCACTCCGCATATATAATGAGTTACGTGAAAAAGGGTACTCCGTAGAAATCGCTGTAGTGGCTGGTGATTATAGGGATCGTGTAGAGGCTTCTCTTAAACTTAATAGAGAGATAGAGATAGTTAAGAAGGCTACTGGTTTTACACATATATTCTTTGTAAGTGATGGTATGCATGATGAACAAATATTGCCTTTACTAAATAGCTATGGAGTAGTAATAGGTGTTGAACGAGTTGTTGTTGAGCAATCAAGAAGTATTGAGGAGACATATATTTTGCTAGGTAGGTATTTGAAGAAAGCATTTACCGAGCAACCATACACGAAATTTTTCCTTGGTATACCTGGTTTAATATTGATTGCATACGTTATTACCTCTTTAATGGGTTTTGCAGGTTATATATGGGAGATCATAGCGTTAGTTCTAGGTTTTACTATGTTTATTAAGGGGTTTGGAGTATTTGAGCATGTAATGAATTATTGGAGGGTTTCTCCACTTATAGGTTTAATGATGTTCTTTTCTATAATACTTTTATCCTATGCGGTGTTAGTGAATCTACTGATAGCCTATTTCTATGGGGTGTCAATTGTTTCACTAAAGCTTACCATAAATTTATCAGCTCTACCCCTAATACTGGGGCTTATGGTACTACTTAGTGCTAGGATATTCTATAAGTTAATTAAGGGTATGCCTGGCCTTGTCTGGAGGGATTCACTGTTGATGGTTCCACTAGTATTCTTTATGGTATTTATTAACAATTTTAATGGTGAACTAGCGAAAATAAGTGATAATGCATCGTTTGATTCAATAATTAATTTATTGAATTCACAATATGTATCGCTTCCACTAATACTTTCTATTGTATTTAGTATTGTTATAGCTTTGCTATTCATTATGATCGATGTTTTTGTTGGTAAAAAGAGTTAGCGGCCAAATCTACGTTCTCTCATCTGGTAGCTTCTAATAGCTCTCCAGAAATCAATTTTTCTAAACTCAGGCCAATAAGCTTCACAGAAATATAATTCACTATAAGCTGATTGCCATAATAGAAAGTTACTAATTCTTTCTTCGCCACTAGTTCTTATTATTAAATCGGGATCTGGACAATTATTTGTGTATAAGTATTTTGCGAATATTTCTTCATTGATCATACTTGGTTTAAGGAGGCCATTCACAGCATCTTCTACAATTTTTTTAACAGCATTTATGATTTCCTGTCTACCACCATAACATATAGCTATGTTTAGGTAGAAGTTACTATAATTCCTTGTTTTTTCTTCAACTTTCTTCGCTAATTTAATGATATCCTTGGGTATTAAATTGTAGTTTCCAAATACTCTTACATGGACTTTTTTCTCATGAATATCCTTCATTTCAAGTAGTTCATTCAATCCTTTACGTGCAATATTAAATAGGTTCTCTCTCTCTTCGGGAGTTCTATATTTACAGTTTTCACTTGACATAGCATATATGGTTACATATTTTATACCTAATTCCCAGATCCATCTAAGTACTTCTTTCATCTTCTCATATCCATATATATGACCTATACCGGGCTCTAATCCTTGTTTTCTAGCCCATCTCCTATTTCCATCAGGAATAATACCTATATGTGTAGGGAAAGGTCCGTTTTTGATCTGTATCCATAACCACTTCTCATATAATCTGTATATAGGTTTTGAAACTATTTTCCCTACTCCAAGTAATAGCTTATCAAGTGTCTTCATTATTTTCCCCGGATGGAAATCCGGTAAAAATATCTCTTTTTAATTAATAAAATAATACAATAACCTTAATATATTCTAACGTAGGGTGTTTCGTGATTGATAGTTGTTATTGGTAGTAAAAATAAAGCTAAGATTAGAGGCGTGAAGAGAGCATTTTCGATTCTCGGCGATTTTAAGTATAGGTCGTTGAAACTAGATACATTAGTTAAACAACCTATTGGTTTAAAGGAAACGTTCCTGGGTGCTGTGTTTAGAGCTGTTAAGAGTTATGATTCTCTAGGTGGAGAGAAGGGTTTTGGTGTTGGTGTTGAAGCTGGGATTCTAGAGATAGAGAATATACTATTGTCTGGTCAAGTAGTTGTTGTAACTGATGGTGTTAAGTATAGTGTTGGTTTAAGTAGTTATTTCCCATTACCACCTAAAATATACGGTGAATTACTTAGTAGAGAAGAGCTTGGCGTATTAATGGAGAAGATAAGTGAGATTAAAGATATAGCTGAGAGTATTGGAGCTATTGGCTATTTAACTAATGGTTTTATAACAAGGGTCGATCTAACTTATCAAGCTACAGTATCAGCTATTATACCATGGTTAAACACTGAATTATATGGAGAACTTCCAAGGTATAGTGAATTAATAGAAACTTTAAAAAGACGCGTAAATAACTATTAATTAACTCTAGAACACTAAGTGTTGGGGAGGGAATAATAGAGTGTCATGGTATCAAGGTAGAGATTTTAAGAAACCAAGTGGTGGTAAGAGAGAACCTTATAGGAAGAAGAGGAAATATGAGTTAGGCAGACCACCTACTATGACTAAATTAGCTCATGTAGAGGATAGAGTTGTTATTAGAGTCCGGGGAGGCAATAGTAAGGTTAGATTAAAGAGAGCATCATATGTAAACGTATATGTACCGGATGAGAATATTACCAAGAAAACACGTATTCTTGAAGTTGTTGAGACACCCGCTAACCCGCAATATGCTCGTTTCAATATTATTGTTAAAGGATCAATTGTTAGAACTGAGCTTGGACTAGTAAAGATTACTTCGAGACCAGGTCAGCATGGAGTCTTAAATGGTGTTTTAATAGAGAAAACCAGCTAATTTTAATCGGTGTAGTTTTTGAGTAGAGAATATAGAGGTAGAAAAATCGTTATTTATCCACAATACATAGATTCGAATAAGAGTAGAAGTATGGGTCGTAGATTATCCTTAAAAGAATCTATACCTAACCCACGTATCGAAGAAATAGTTAAAGCTGCTGAACAATTAGGTTTGAACCCTATTGTTGAAGAATCACGTTATCCTAAGGAATGGTGGAGTAGTTCTTATAGAGTTGTAGTTGATAAACATGGTTCTAAACTCAATACATTAAGGTTAATAGCTAGGAAGATCAGGGAGTCAAGGAGAACTTAAAAGCAATTAATCAAATACACGTTTCAATCATAGCGTATTCTTTAATAGTTTATCTTAAATTCTAGGTAATACATAAACGTAACTCCTCACCTAATCGATATAAGTTAAATCTTAACTACTTCAGATTCTAATTATGAAAATGATACCCCCTCCCCCTCTTTATAAGGTGTCTTCTATGAAAAAACTTGGAACAATACATAATAAAACTAGGGATTCTTTATTAATCGTAAAATCTTTAGTTAGAGAATCTAGTAGAATTATTGGGGCACTAGTCTATGATCGTGATATGAAGAGAATTGGTAGGGTAGTAGATGTTATTGGAAGAGTAGATTCTCCATATATAGTTGTTAAACCCGATGATCCAGAGTATATTAAAGACTTAGAGATCAATACTCTTCTATACTACTATATTATAAAAAGAAAGACTGGGAAAAAGAGGATTAGACGTAAGAGGGGGAAAGGGGGTAGAAAGAGGGGTGGTGGTTCTTGACATATGTTTATGAACATGAAACAAATAAGTGTCCATATTGTGGTAGTTCCTCTGTTGTTTTTGATCCTCAGCTAAACCAGTATGTATGTACTTTATGTGGAACAGTTATAGTGGAGAAAGTAGTGTATCATGGATATGAGCTTAGAGTATACGATGAAAGAGTACCTAGAACTAGTGGTTCAAGTACACATAAAGTCCATGATCATGGAATAGGCGGTACAGAGTTCTCGGTGAAAAGGGGGAGTAAGGCTGAAAGGAATAAATGGAGAAATATGAGGAGGATGCAGAAGAGTATCAGGGTGACCAAGGAAGAAAAGATCGTTGAGAAGACGCTCAGATACATGAATATGTATGCTAAAATACTAGGAGCACCAAACTATGTTGCGGAAACGGCGGGAAAAATATTGAGTGAAGCTGTGAAGGGGAGAAATTATAAGAATAAGACCTTAAAGAATATGGCTATAGCTGCTCTCTATATATCTTATAAAATGCATGGATTACATAGACCAGCTAAACTGTTTGTTAAACAAGTTGGTATAACGTTAAAGGATCTATGGCACGCTGAGAAAAAGATCCATCATAATGTTAAGAACTTAAATAAGTATATGAAGGTAGAAGAACCGGAGACCTATGTTGCTTTCCTTGTCGAAAAACTTGGGTTATCAAATGATACTGAGAAACTTGCAAACTACATATTGGATCTGGCTAAGAAATTGGGGTTACATATAGGGCGTCCGGGCATAGGTTTAGCAACTGCAGCTGTTTATCTAGCATCTATTCTTGCCAATGAAAAACGTACACAAATAGAAGTTGCTAAAGCTGTTAACTTAACTGATGTAGCTATTAGGAATAGATATAGTGATCTAATAGATTCATTAAAGATACAAGTCTATCTATAGAGTTAGGATTTTTATTTATGTCTAGCTTTAGCAATATTTTCTTTAATCCACTTCATTATAAGATCACAGTTTGTGGGATCATAGAATCCACCTTCATAACACATATCTATGTATGGACAATACATACATGGTATCTCTGTGAATCCGTCTATTGAAATAGTTGGTCTATTTATAATTGTTTTCTCCCCGGTCAAGTTTTCAAGTTTCTTCCCCTTAACAATATACACTCGAAAAGTCCTCCTACCATTATATACAATTGGTTTTCTCTTAACAAATCCTAGCTCTTCTAGTTTTTTTAGAGAACGAGAAGCATCACGGCTAGAAATCTTTAGTTCTTTCCATAAAACATTTTGTGGGACTCCTTCTTTTCCTTTCTTTAAAAGATATTTATAGATTTTTTTATCAAGCTCAGTTATTTTCCGCGGCAATTTATAGTCTCACCGAGTAAATGTGTTCTTTATCATTTTTCATAGAATTTTTATTGAATTGTTTTTCTTTTCCAATGTTTGTTTTAATATCCATGGAATATATATCTTTCTATTAGTTACTTTAATAATTCCATTAATTCACGTATTGATATGTTTATTTTAATAGCCCTTGGATCGAAATGTGATCTACTAGCTTTAACCCCGTGTTCGGAAAGGAATTGTATGAAAGCCTTGATTGGAGGCATATTCTTTTTTAAGTAACCAAATAGTAGGTCATATCTAATATATGGTTGATTTATGTTAATCTCTTCTCTAAGAACCTCTAAGAGTTTAAATGTCTCCTGTGATATAATGTCTTTAAACTTTTCTTTCATATAAACGGTTATTTTGTGAATAATTTCATGATCACCGAGTTTACATATCCATAGAGGCCCGACTAGTAACGCTCTGCTTCCATCTGAGCATGTAGAGGTAGTGTTTCTTTGAGGTTCTCTTATATATCCTCGTTCGAGTG
>NJDP01000043.1 GCA_002254665.1 Desulfurococcales archaeon ex4484_58
ATATAATCTTCTTAGATGAACCACTAACTAGTTACCAAAAAATAGATCTTAGTAAATATGATCTAGTCATTATACACCATTTAACTGGTGGAACCAGTAGTTTAGCCGTTGAATTGACAACAGACATTAATAGACCAGTAATATTGATCGCCAGTGGCGCTCATAACGCCTTAGCTTCAGCATTATCTGCTCGAGCTAAGATGATCTATTCTAGAATCAAAGTTAAGTTAATTCATTACATAGATCTAGATGATTTAAAGGAGAAGTTTGAAATACTATATCGTGGAGTATTAACAGGTGATTTGCTGAGAAAGCTTAAGATCCTAGAAGTTAATGAGACGGGAGAAACTAGTCCTATGGCTCACTATTATATGGATCGTGTTGGTGGTATGGTTGAAACTGTTAGTTTTAAAGAACTAATTGAAATAGCCGAGAATGCTTCGAAAAATAATATTAAGAATTTGATCAGAGACATTAGCGATCACATTGATCTAACTAGTGTTGAGGAAGAATATCTAGAAAAAGCTGTTAGGATATATTATGCGTTAAACGATGTTGTTGAGAAAGGTGGTTATAGAGCTGTTACGATCGATTGCTTCCCAATGATCATGGCTTATAAAGTTACTCCATGCCTAGCTTTAGCAATGCTTAATGCTAGGGGTATACCAGCTAGTTGTGAGAACGATTTCTATAGTCTACCTCTACTTATTGTTTCAAGATACTTAACTGGTAGAGCTGGTTGGATCGCTAATCCTAGTGGGGTAACGAGTGATGGTTATTTGAGGTTTGCTCATTGTACAATAGCTCCATCTCTAGGTTTGGATTGTAGATTAACCAGCCATTTCGAAACTGGTCAACCATACGCTGTTACCTGTAGATATAGTTTTCGTGAAGTAGTGTTTGGTAGGTTTGATCGTGAATTCAACGTGTTAAGGGTTTATCGTGGAAAAGTAGTTGATTCTGGTATGTTAGAGAAAATGTATTGTAGAACACAATTAATAATCGATCCATCACCACTATCTCCAGATGAATTCATAGGAGAAGCTCTTGGAAACCACCATGTATTCATGCCTTTAGAGACTGGATTATTTGATTCACTAGATTATCTTGCTTGGTGGATGGATTGGAAATTAGAGGTAAGAAGCTAGGAGAGATTGGCGAGAAGAGAATTATACGCGAAATAATATCGAAGTATATATCTAAGCCTAGCTGGGATGAACATCTAGGTTTACTAGATGATGCTAGAGATTTTTTACCAATTGCTCCGAGAATATTGTTTAGTATTGATGGATATTCTCTCGAGAAAGCAATGCTTCCATGGAGAAATTATCGTGATATTGGTTGGTGTATAGTTGTAGGTGGTATTAGTGATCATATCGTTAAAGGAGGTATACCACGTGAAATAATGGTTTCTATAGGTTTACCCAGTGATACATTAGTTGATGACCTAGTAGAATTGTTTAATGGTATACGTGAAGCCGTTGAACAATATAATCTTAGATTACTCGGTGGTGATTTAAACGAATCTAAAACACCATGGATCAGTGTATCTGTTATAAGTTATACTTCAGCTAAAAAACCACCAAGTAGATGTTGTGGTTCACCGGGAGACAAGGTAGTTGTTACTGGATATTATGGTGCAATGGGTTATGTTGTATTACATGGTTTAGAAGAAGCTTCAGGGAAAGGATGGGTTGTAAAGTATACTCGTAGACCAATTGTTTATCTAGAAACAGCTATTATTATCGCTTCTAACTATAGAGTGATCCATAGCTCGATGGATGTAAGTGATGGTCTAGGCTCTACTCTACTCGAATTAATAAGAGTATCTGGTAAAGGCATTGTATTAGAAGATAAACCATTCTACTACAACGAATTAGATGAGGAGTGTGGTTCAGATGAAGAGTGTTTATGGAGACATATATTGAATGGTGGTGAAGAATACGGTTCTGTATTAATAATTGATCGAAACTATGTCGATCGCAATTGTTTTCATGGATTGATTGATCATGTATATACATGAATTATATGTTAAGAATTTTCGTGGAATTAGTGAGAAAAAACTATTGTTTCATGAAGGAATAAATATTATACGTGGTCCTAGTAGTAGTGGTAAAACTAGTCTAGTTGATTCACTACTTTTCCTACAGAGATTTTCATTGAATCCAACATTAACGCTTGAATACTTACTTAACGTATGGTTTGGAGAAGCAATTGTTTATCGTAAAGCTAAAGAGTTTGAGATCATGATACAGACTATTGAGGGAGAACAACGTAGTTATTTCGGTTTAAGAGTAAATATTTCTCGTGATAAAATAAGAGAATTCTATATAGTTAAAGATACCTATTTCATAGTAGATGGTGGTGATCTATATGCTCAAGATATAAGAGCTGTTAAGAAAAAACCAGCAAATTATAGCTATGAAGAAACCAATATATGGGATCAAATACCTATTCGTAGCCATAAACTAGCATTTACAAAGCTTCCATGGAAAACAATAGCTGGAATGATCTCCCATGAAGCATCTTATTATGGATACGATGTAGCTTTAGAAAAAGCACCTTATGTTTTAAGTAGAGTATTAGTTTCAAAAACTGATCTTAGTGGAGAAGCACGTAATCTAATGATTAATAGATTAATAGATTTATTTAAATATGCTTTTAAACTACACCGGTTATTCCGTAGATCAGTTATTATTAAGAGTATTGATTTCAAGAATGCTGTCGGCCCAACTAAACTACGTGGATACGTTGTTGATCCTCACTTCTCTAATCTTCCCTGGATAATATATACGTTGCATGAGAAGGGATCTATTGATGAATTATTTGATTGTCTAAACAAGATCGGTGTTAATGAGTCTTTAAGTGGTGTTAGTAAAACTGTTGATCAGAGATATTACTTGATAATTAATAGTGGCGGTAGAGAAATTGTTAGAGAAGGAATACCAACTAATTTCATAAAATTACTAACGATATGTACTGCAGCTTGTTATTCTAAGAAATTGATTGTTATAGATGATTTCGATGAATTCCTAGATGAGAATTTAGTCCATGCATTATTAAAGACTCTATTAACTTTTAATAAACAATTCATATTAACTACAAGACATCCCTATACCTTTAAGAACTTAGATGAACGAATAAATCTTATTGGAATAACTTAGACTCCTTATCTACTCTTATTAATTATTTTTATTGATCTCTATAGATTATATTATAGAGAGTATGGGAGAAAATGGGTTGTGATAAGATCTATTGAATCAGTATTTGGTAAGACATGGTTTAAGGTTATTGAGAGTTTAATTGTACTTGGTATTATGTACTATATTGTTTCTTCAACTATCTCTCTACACTTAACTCGTTCTCCACAAGAAACATTTTATTTAACAGCATGTATTATTCTCCCAACACTATTTATAACGATATATGTGGAATCAGTATTTAAATCTCCATGGCCACGTATACTTTTACCTTATAGTCTGGCAAACTCTACTCTACTAGCTTCTATAATGATCTATGGTACTTTACCAGAGTATTTGTTTAGATGGGTTATTGTTGGCTATGCATTAGCTATTTTTACGTTATTCCATGCATTAACTAGAATGTTTAGTTTATTTCTATGGGAGAGGAGGAGTAGGTTTAAAGCTATTATTGAGGGTGTATTAATTGATCTATTCATATTTTCAGTTATTTCCGTTATGTTAGTAGCAATAATGATTTATTATAGAGCGATACTACTCGTCTATGGATTATTATTGATTATAGGTGAAATATTAATCTTAGTTCTCGTTCCTCGTTTTATAGAAAAATTCATCGTACCAAGTCTATTGAGTAGAGGATACGCTATCTATGGTTTTAGACATCCACGTGAACCAGAGATTGAGAGGTTATACTTTGCATTATCCTCTGTAACAGTACTATTTATACTAGTTGTCCCAGCTGTAATGTCTTATACCTCAGTATCCCTTACACGTAGAGCATTTATACCATTAGCTTTGCTTGGAGTATATGAAGCGATCATTATGGCTTACTATACGATCACCTATATAGTTTCTATCCATGGAGCATTTATTGAATCATTACTTGGTGATCGTATAGTTGGTATAGAGCATGGTAGAGTGATAGATATTGTTGAGGTATCTGGTAATAGAGTTAGACATAAGTGGAGAGATATTGCTTGGTTCTTCAACGTTAGTCTATCATCATATCTTAAAATGAAATATTTATCTGCACTATTTATGTTGTTTCAAGGACTAGAAATACTTAGTCTCAGAACATGTGATCGTGAATTATATTTTGGAACATTATATGACCTAATAAACCATGGATACAGAGTATTGATGAATAATAGTTCTGCAAAAAAATATGTTTTCAAAGAAGCTATTGATAAAACAATTGAAACCCTTAAACCAGAGAATATTTATGTAATTGAAGGTAATTGGAAACCATTGGAAGGAACAGGTTATGAAGAAGAATTGAAGAAAGCTCTAGGTAGTATAGTTAATCTATATTGTAAACTACACGAAATACCTAATCTAGACATGGATGAAGCACGTGCAATGATCAAGAGCTCGATCATTAAACTAGTTAATTTAAAGAAGAAAGTTAGGGGAAGAGCATTACTGGTTATAAATGATTATATTAATGAACTAGATAAACTCTTAGAGAAAGATCGGGTTGATATAAGTGATCTAGAGAAGTTCTTAATTAAACAACCATTAACGATAAATATGCTTAGAAACTATATTGTTCACGGTCAACTCTATAAAAATGCATTAGTTCATAGAAATAATAGGGTGGAAGCTGATCGTATATTTAATAAACCAGAAATACTTTACGCTCTATATACATTACTCATAACAGCAGTATTTGATAAACATCCAGAACTAATAAAATCTATTAAGGAAAGATGAGGCTAATACTATTGAGCTACTATTGGGTCTATGATCAAAGAATCGCTCAGGGACCAATTCCAAGCTTAAATGAAATTAATGAATTAGCTGAGTATTTCGATGCATTTATAGTATTGATCGAACCACATGAATATCCAGATGATATAGATAAGTATATATCGAAGCTTAAAGAAAACAATATTGAAGTATTATATGTACCTACACCGGATTTCCATCCCATTGAGTTATTTGAACTACATAAGATAGCACTATTTATCGATAAAACCCTACATAGGGGTAAAAAAGTATTTATCCATTGTTATGGTGGTATTGGTAGAAGTAGTTTAGCTAGTCTATCCTATATGATATACTCTGGTCTCAAATTCTATGATGCAATAAATAGGATTAGAAGAGTTGTACCAGGGGCTCTCGATAATTATGGTCAATGGATTATGGGTGAGAACTATTATTATTTATTAAAGATCATTGATCAGAAATTATTTAATGAATTGTTTGATAAACTATTAAGACTCGAGCATAAGAAATACCTACATTACTCTAAAACTACTCAATTAATAGTAGAGCTCTACAAAGCATTATACATTGATATTGACTGGGAGAAGCTTGTTATAGCTAATATTAATCACCATAAGGATATAGATTTTAACGAGATAATACGTGATCCCCTGATAAACGATATCATTAATGATTGGATGATGGCGGAGAATTTATATACGTTAATTATTAGATTAGTCCATATACTAGATAGTAAAATGGATCAGAGAGTAATTGTTTCAGATCATGATAAAATAGGTGATAAACTATACTGGACACTATATTGTAGAATCCCATGTACCCAATACGTTAATGAAGTAAATAACGTTATTAATAAATTGAATAGGTTTCTCGATAAACAAATATATATAAATACACAACTCTATACACCATAGTTTTATAGAATCCTCTAATTCAACCCTTAATCCTTACAATTAATATATCAGGTATTGTCTATCGTGTTTCTACGCTCTACTTCTTTTAATTCTTTACTATTTGAATTTCATACTTGAGATTATTATAGATGAACTTGGGGTGTTTGTTTTTTGTGGTTATTTATAATAGCTCTTTATCTAGCATTTATGAACTCGTTGGATCTACTGTTTAATCTTACAGCTCTTAAAATATTTAATTTTAGTATAATCGAATTAGGTTTCTTTAATGGATTGTGGATCTTAACATATATATGCTTTGTTAGAATTGCTGGTAAATTTGTTGATCAGGGATTATTTAAGAAGTCTCTAGCGATATCTGTGTTTTCTATTGTGTCCTCGATGATCATCTACATATATGCAGTAGATAGTTTATTTAAATTTATCTTATATGCTAGTTATATGATCCACGCGGTAGCTGTATCCTTTACTCGTTTAGCCGCATCTACATCTATACTCGAATACTATGAAAGTAGTAAATGGGATATTGCTAGTAAAAACTTTACATATCTAGTATTATTTTCTGAATCAATACTCTTAATCATGTTCTCGATGAACGGGTTCCAAGATACCGTTTACAATTCACAGCTACTCCTAATACCTCTAATTATAACTGGGATATTATCTATAAAGTATATTCCACAACCAACATTAATGATCGAGAGAACACTTTTCTCTATAGAAAAGAATCTCTCGAAAATGCTTATACCAGTTCATGCTTCACTATCTTTAGGTTATCAATCAATCAATACTCCAAGTAAACTCCAGATCATAAACCGAATTTTCAATTCAGCGATCATTAAACCATCAACGATCCTAGTATGTCTAATAGCTTTGAGGATAAGTAACGAGTATGTATTAACCCCACTACCTTATCATATGTTTAATGTTGCACTCTATACTCCCGATCAAGTATTGTTTATCTATGGTTTCGCTAAATTACTCTCATCATTCCTTATATTATTTCTATCAATAAATATTATAAGTAGAGGATCAAGAGTATCCGCTATAATCGCTCGTTTAATCTCAGCATTTATCATTTATTTATACATTAACAATACAGCTCTAGTCATACCATTACTAGCACTAATACTCTACGCTAATGCTTTACTCGATAGTGTATTCTACACACTATATATTGAATCAACACATGGATATAGAACAGAGAAATACTCGTTAGTTAATGAAGTAAGTGGATTCACCGGATCATTAACCTCTGGAGTAATATATCTCTATACCGGGACAACAAATATTCTGATACTAATACTATTAACAACAATACTATTCCTATCACTAATAGTTAAACCAATAATGAAGACCCATAGATACGGATATGTATAGGTTTAGGAAAAGAGGGTCAGAGCCCGCTTATAATTATCCAGTCATTGCCTCTTCTTTGAGGCTGTTTTCTCCCGGGTTCTTCTTCATCCCTTTTAAGAGATATGTTTTTAAGTCTATTTAAGAATAATTAGGAGTATCGTATTACGATATATCGATTCTCGATATAGGTGGTGGTTTATGAGTGTTTTGAAAACTATTGTCAAACACTCTATGATAGTTATATTGGTTTGGATCATACTTGTATCGATCTCTATTCCATTACTACTTAGATTAGATGAAGTTACGGAGTATAGAGCTGAGAGATTACTACCTAATGGTACTGAGACTATGAGAGCATATGATTTATTAGCAGAGATCATGGGTAGTCACGGTGCTATAGAGTCCTCGTTAGCTTTTGATGTTGTTGTTGTTGAGGGTGTAAATGCTAGTGATAAACAGCTTTTAGAATGGGATAATATGGTTGAGGAGAAGATTAAGGATAGAGTTACAGAGTATAATAGTCCATACAAGATAGTTCGTGATACTTTCGACGAAATAAAACCTACATTATTAGAGAATTCAAAAGAAATGTTTGATATGTTAAACATGACTTACTACATGTTATTGATTCTTAAAGATAATCGTGATATATTGGTTGATCAATTAAATTATACTGCTACGTATCTACATTTTATGAAGGAATACTATGACAATATATATGAGAATGAGTCTTTCAGGGAACTCGTTGATCAGATCTACGAGAATCTCTCTTCAATGCTTGATATGTATGAGAATATTAGCGGATCATATAATGAAACGGTTGATCAGATACGTGGTTTAAAAGGATTTATGAAACTAGTATATATGATGTTGTTTATAGGCGATAACTATTATAGTGCTACACTAGATAACTTATCATCTATATACTACAACATGACTATGCTTAAACAATTCCTTATAATACTTAATAGTATGTATTATGAGTTAAGCTTAAACTATACACTAACAGTATATGATATAACTCGTATACATTACTACCTATTATATAATACAACAGCGTATATAGATGGATTAAATCAGACAATAATAGAGCAAGTAATACGTTATACTAATAGCTCTGGTAGATCGGTTAGCGGGGAGTTAATAAATACTACTTACCACTACGTAGTAGATGTTTATGGATTAAGCAATACTAATATCTCTACACTATACATGATCGCCTCTAATATACTAGAGGAAGAGATTAGATATCAACCAATTATGTATCAACAACTCTACACCACATTTCTAGCTATATACAATAACACATTATACAATACTAGTTTAACAATATTAACTATACAAAACATTACAGATTACATCAATATATTATTTAAAGATCCCATAACTGGTCAATACGAGTTATATCAACATCTACTCTATGCTCGTAACCAATCATTACCGGTAGCTGTTGAGTTATTTGCCAGAGAATTAACACCAATGTTTATTGGGATTATGGGTTTACCTGAGGAGGCTTCTCCAGTTATAGAGACTATATTGTTTAATGCATATAGTTATGGTTATCCATTAAATAGTACGTTACTTGAAGATTTAGTTGTTTATTCAATGTATAACTTAACTACAGTATTCACTAATAATACATTATATAATACAACAATAACTCTGTACCGAGGAATATATGAATGCGGTCCCGACCCTAGTGTTGTACGTGATTCTCTAAGAATATTCTTGATAGAAGCTTTTCCTATGGCTCAATCTAGTTTATCTGATATGGTTTATCAGGTAATAATTAGTATTGATCCTAATGGTGACTATGTATTTGTATCTAATGAGAATCTAATATTGAACTATACTGTTAGTATTATTCATAATATAACTTTTATGGATGAAGACTTATTGTATAATCTATATACTGGTTTGATCGATGAATATGAAGCTTCACATATACTTATGAAAGAAATGATTGTAAACTATACTGGAAGACCGGAGATGGAATTAGTTGTTGATATAGTCTATAGATTCAATGGTAGTGTAACATATAATGGTTTTAGAGAATTATTTAGAGTAATGTTCTTACAATATCCAGAGTTGTTTATAGGTTCTATGCCTAGTATAGAGTTTAGTGTTGGAGAAACTAATTTTACAGAGACCTTAGCATTATTGGCTGATCACCTAGCTTATAAGTTATGGTTTAATGAACTTACACGTGATTATGTATTTAGGTTTATGGTTGGTGCTCCACTAGTATTTATGACTATAATGTTCACTAATAGTACTGATCTAATAGATCAGCTACTATACGAATTACCAGTGATTAATAGTATCGTGAATAATACTTATGATCCAAGTAATCCAGAACAATTATTTGATTCTTTAGAAACAGTCTTTAACTATACTAATATGTCGTTAACTCCAAGTATGGCGTTACCAGCTAATTTCACCATGGATTTAACTAGGTTGTTTAGAGAGCTCTATAGTCTACCGGAGAATATTAGTAGTGAGGATTTACTTGAGACTTTTATAGATACCATAGTTTCTACAGAAATACTCTTAATGACTAATATTACTGGTGCAGAGGGTATCCCCACTTTTTCAATTGAAGATTTAAAGAATGTTTTGTATGATGTCCTAGTTAGAGGAGTTGATCCGTTGAATGCGTTGATTAATATGAGTAATAGTTATATGACTGGTTATAGTAGCTCATTTAACGAATATCTAAGAGAATCCTTGATCACTGGTAACTATACAGTATTGTATATAGGATTATGTAATGAAGTATTGGATCAAATATTTGATGAGATCACAGCGAATGTAAGAGGCCAAATGATCTCTCCTAATAATAATGCTTTTTTAATAATGTTTAAACCTAACGGTGAATCTACAGAGGATAAGTATGATAATGCATGGTTTGTTAGGGATATTGTAGAGTCTAGTTTAAAAGAACAAGGTTTTAACCCAGTATATGTAGGTGTTACTGGAGATGATGTATTGAGTGCTGAAGCACGTGAAGCTAATTCTAGAGATATTGAGAATGTTCAGAGAATATCTATGATCGCGCCTATAATCATAGCTATTATATTGATTGGTGGATTACTAGTTGCTGGACTACCATTCTTAGGTATAGCTGCATCTGTAGCTGTTTCTTCAGCTATAGTGTATATCTTAGGTTATCTAGGAATAATAGATGTTACTAGTTGGAGTAGAATGTTATTAATTACAACATCTTTTGGTTTAGGTATGGATTACTCAACATATATTATACTCAGGTTTAAAGAACAATTACCGAAAATAAAAGATCCTATTAAAACAGCATATGAATCTGTCAAATACGCTTTACCAGCTATATCGGCAGCTGCTAGCACAGATATTATTGGTTTCGCAGTAATGGTTCTTGCATGGGATTTCCCATTAATAGCTTCTATAGGTGAAACAGTACCAATAGCTATTGCATGTGTATTAGCAGCTTCACTAACATTAACGCCAGCACTACTAGCTAAACTAGGTGATAAGAAGTGGTTCTGGTGGCCTCATAGATTAAAAACTGGGAGACATGGTTGGCGTGGATATAGTTTGACACGTAGAAGAGCATATAGTTTACTAGTGATCTCACTTGTTATACTAGGTATTGGTGTATATGGTTTATCAACTTTCCGGGGAAGCCACGACTATACAGTATTTATGCCCGAGAACACTCCAGGATACAGGGCCTATATGAAGATCCAAGAGTTATTCCCTGTTGGACAATTAATACCTATATATGTTGTTGGTAAATTAAAGAGTGGCTATAGTTTGAATGATTCAGTTATAGTGGATGATATTAAGGAGTTGATTAAGGAGATAAGTGGTGTAGAGGGAGTTATTAGTGTATATAGTTTCTTATCACCTGGTAATAAGCCTAGTGAACTATATGTTAGTAATGATAATAGATCGTTTTATCTAGAAGTAATTATTAAACCATCACCCATGAGTAGAGAAGGTGTTGATTTAACTAAGAAGATCAGGGATATTGTTCGAGGACACGATAAGAAGTATTATAAAGAACTACTCGTTGGAGGATTATCTGCTAGTAGTGTTGAGATCGAGGAGTTACTAAACAATATTTTCTGGAATCGCATATTCCCAGTAGCCTTTATATTAATGTGGATTGCTATGTCTCTAAGCTTTATGAGTATATGGAGTGGATTAATAGCATTAACAACTATAATGACTGGATACACGATGGGTGTATCACTAGCTCATTGGATACCTAGTTTCTATGGACAACCAACACTATGGTTCCTACCATTATTGACTCTACCAGCTGTTCTAGGTGTTGGTATGGATTATAATAGTTTCTATATGAATAGACAAAGATACGAATTAATGACCAATAAGAGGATCACAGGGTACGAGGGATCAGCTAGAGCTATACGTGCAGTTAGCCATTTAGTGTTAGGTTTAGGATTAATAGTTACATCAACGTATTCAGCACTAGTAATAGGTAGTAGTTGGGGTGTACGTGAATTAGGTATAGCATTATCTACAAGTATATTAGTCACAACACTTATGTCAGCATTTCTATTAACACCAGCAATACTGGCATTAATGGATAGGAAAGCTTGGTGGCCAGGTTCTAGGAGGTGGTCTAGGAAATGAGAGCTAATATTATGAAACTATTCATACTACTACTCATAGATTATTATAAGCCTCATGGCTATGAGCTTATGAAGAGAATTAGAATAATTAGTAGGAATCTGATCAAGATCGGGCCTGGAACAATTTATCCACTACTACTTATTCTTAAGAGCCAGAAATTGATTAGAGAGATAAGAGAAGATAATGGTAGGAAGAAGAAATATGATCTTACCGAGGAGGGTCGTGAGATTCTACGTGAAAATCTACCTAAACTACGCGATATGTTAAATGAGATCCTTGCTATTATTGATGAAGAACTTAGTTCTATCTAATTTTTCTAATAAAGAATCCTATAATTCCTGATAGAAGCTTTAATGTATATTCTATAGTTGTTCTTACCAGATATTTTACTCCACCAATGAATCCTTTCTTTGAAAACTCATTAGCTACCACAACCCAGTCGATCTTTGCTACTAGATACATTATGTATAGAGAAATTAATATTAGTATTGGAAATGTTATGTATTCTGGATATTGTGCTGTCTCTGAAAGTAACCCGGTAAACGCTGATCCAAAATATACTGCTATTCCAGTTATTATAATTTTACCAGACACCAGCGCTATAAAATATTTTTTAACATCATATTTCGTAGCACCTAATGGAACATATACAATATCATCTGGTAATGGGGATGCTGCGAATATTAATACTGCTATAAATGTTGATCTTTTAAATAATTCTACGAAAACCTCCATGTTCTTTTTAATATTCTCTGGTAAGACATGGCGTATCCCATAACCAAAATAATAAACTATTAGTTTACCGAAAGCAGCTCCCACTCCACCACTAATCGATATTAAAATATGTAACATAGGGTCCTTAACTATTCCAGCATATATT
>NJDP01000044.1 GCA_002254665.1 Desulfurococcales archaeon ex4484_58
GTTGCGGTTTTAGATTATATCGATCAAGAGTTAAAGATGCATAGAGAGGCCTATGAGATAAACGTTAAGATTGATAAAGAAGAACCTCTATACCTTGAAGATCTATTCACAATTAAACACTTCATAAAAAGGAAGAAGGGATTGATCGATCAGTATCAAGCATTAACCTCACTCTATCTATGTGAAAAAAGCGTAGTATCAGCAGAGACTAAGAAAGAAATTGTTTTAGAGGAAGAAGAGGATTATATGTCCTATAAAGACTATTTAGAGACAGGGCTTAACAACTATAGTAAATTTATTGAATACCTATTTAATCCTTAACATGATCAAATATGTCTTTTTACAAAATCTACGATCATATTATCTTGTTTCTCCCATACAAGATTCTCTCTAGCATAATCTAGTACTTCTCGCCTAAAACTATTTAGTAGTGAACAATCCATTTCAAGTATCTCATTATAGGTCTTAACTAGAGATTCCTCATAGTTATCAGCATCTACTATGAATGCTTTATTATTTATTGTCTCAAGCAATTCTTTATGTGTACTCGTAATGACTGGGACTGCACCACTATGCATGTAGATATAGGCTTTATTAGGGTCTACAAGATACTGTATAGGAGATGGTTTATAACTTAATATACCTACGTGTGCTCTACTTATAGCATCATATAACTCTACATGTTTTAGCCAACCAAGCGGTTTTATAAATGGAAGAGTGGATTCACGCAGACCTGCTACTAATACCTGGAAATTCCTATTGTTCCTCCATAGTTTATCTAGAGCTTCTAGTGTAGGTCTTATATCGCGATATGTTTGTCCATCAAACCTTAATGTTTTTTTACCGATATACGCAAACAATATCTTGTCACAACTAAGTTCTCTAAAAGCTATTTTACCGTATTCTTTACATGATGGGAAGTTCTTAACTACTATCATATCCCTAACTCCGTATTTTTCCATGAAATACTTAGCCACATATTTACTGAATGTTATTGTAGGATATTTTTTCACCATCTCCTCTTCAATCTTGGGATATTTTATTTTCTTAAAGATATGAACTATTTTCCTCGAGAAGGTTGGTGGTTCTATGTAGTTAAGTAATAGAGACCACACTTCATGGTAGTCCATGATGACCGGGATCCCTTGATCGTCTAGCATTGATGCACTAACTAGATTAACTGCGATTACTAGGTCTGGATTTATATGTTTAAGTATTTTTCTAACTCTTCTTTTTGTCCACGAGTAATAGGGTTCTAAGAATAAATTTACGGATCTACCCCATTTAATGTTGTGAATCACTGGTTGTTTTTCTAGTTTAAAATCTGAGAAGCCATTGAATTCACCTATAAAATGTATTTCATCGAAGAGATTTGATAGAGTATTCATCATTTTCTCTACACGAAAATCCGGTAGACCATCCTCACTTACAAAAACAATTCTCATGAAAAACACCCTTATCTAGATATCAATAAATTCTTAATCTAAATATCTTATCTAAAATAAAGTGAACTATACAGTACTAGCTTGATCACGGAGCTTGGGATCATGGAGGATTGTGTATCGCGAGTATTCAATAACTTGTGTAGTATAGCCGTTTATGGAGCCGGATATGTTGGTTTAAGTTTAGCGTCCGTATATTTACGTAAGGGATTGTCTGTTATACTAATTGATATCGATGAGAATAGATTAGAGGATATTAGATCTGGTAGATACATGTATGTTGAGAGAGAAGTTAGAGAAGCCATTAATAACGGCTTACGTAATGGTAAACTAAAACTTACGAGTAATGGTGTAGAAGCATCTAGAGGATCCTGCATTAAAGTCGTTACTGTCCCAGTTTATATGGATTGGATCAATAAAAGATATAGCTTTAAAGCATTGATCAACGTAGCTGAGACTATTGGACGAGGTATAAAGAAGGGAGATCTAGTAATTATAGAGTCTAGTGTACCGCCAGGAACTACTCGTGAAATAGTTAAACCGATTATTGAGGAAACAAGTGGTTTACGTTGTGAAGATGATTTTTACTTAGCATATAGTCCTGAGAGAATATATATTGGTAGAGCTGTTAAAGACATTGAGGTTAACTATCCTAAGATCGTGAGTGGGATTGGTTCTAAGAGTTTAGAACTTGTTTCAAAATTTTATGAGAGAATTGCAGAGAAGGGTGTGATCAGGTTAAGTGATACAACTGCTGCTGAATTTGAAAAACTAGCTGAAGGGATCTATAGGGACGTCAATATAGCGTTAGCTAATGAGCTAGCGTTAGTCGCTATGGAGCTTGGTATTGATTTCTATGAAGTGAGGAAAGCTGCTAATAGCCAACCTTATTGTCATTTACATCTACCCGGTCCCGGTGTTGGTGGTTATTGTATTCCTCTTTATCCATACTTTGCTATGAATAAGTTGATGGAGAAAGGTTATATGATGGATCTTACAAGACTGGGGAGAATGATCAATGAATCGATGCCACTTAAGATCATCAAGATCATTGATAATATAGTTCATTCTATGAAGATTAAACCTAGTAATAGTAAGGTTGTAGTATTGGGTGATGCTTATCGTGGAGATATAGATGATACACGTTTAACTCCCACCCATGATATTGTTTCATTGCTTAGATCACGTGGTTTCAGAGAGATAGCGGTTCACGACCCATTTGTTAAGAAAGATTCTTTCTTAGAAGAGCTTGGAGTTAAGCTTTCTAATGATCTAGGTTCTGTTCTTAGAGGCGCTGATCTAGTTTTAGTGGCTACTAGGCATAGTATGTATAGGGAGTTGAAGATCAGTGATATTGTTAGGTATTGTGGTAGAGAACCAGTTATTATAGATACTATTGCTTATCTAGAGAACGATATTGAGTACGATAAATACGTCGTATTGGGTAGGTCCACAGGTTTCTATAAGAGGATAAGTGGTGTCTAATAGAATTGGATATAGTTTTTGTTGTTGGGACAAGGCCTCAATTAATCAAGTTAGCTAGTTTGGTTAGAGCTTTTAATAAAAAGGGGTTAGAGTATGGTATTATACATACTGGTCAACACTATGACTACGAAATGGATAAGATTTTTTTCGAGGAGCTAGGATTACCTGAGCCCATAGAGTATCTTGGGGTTGGTAGTGGTAGCCATGGTGAACAAACTGGTAAGATAATTATAGGTGTTGAGAAAGCTTATTTAAAGCATGGTGTTAAAATCGCTGTTATCCCCGGTGATACTAATAGTGCTTTAGCGGCTGGTATTGGTGGGGTTAAGATAGGGGTTGAGATAGCTCATGTAGAAGCGGGGTTGCGTAGTTTTGAGTATTATATGGCTGAAGAGATTAATAGGAGGGTGCTTGATCATATTTCTACCTTCTTGTTCCCACCAACAGTCTATGCATATATGAATTTATTGAAAGAGGGAATCGATTTTTCACGTATATTTCTTGTCGGCGATGTAATGTATGATAATATATTATTGTTCAAGAAACAGATAGAAAGGGCTAAACTCCCTGAATGTATTAAGGAGGAATATGTGTATGTTACTTGTCATAGAGCTGAAAACGTTGATTTCCTCGAGAGGCTCAAGAATATAATTTATTCTCTCAAGAAAATAGCTGATGAGGGATACCAGATTGTTTACCCTATTCATCCACGAGCTTATAGGAGACTATTGGATTATGGTTTGTATAGCGTGTTGGAGAAACATGATAACATTTGTTTATTGAGACCAGTTAGTTATTTTACTAGTTTAAAACTTGCGAGTCAAGCACTTGTTACAATAACTGATAGTGGTGGTTTACAGAAAGAATCTTTTATTTTAGGAACACCAGTTATAACTATGCGTAATACTACTGAGTGGATCGAGACTGTAGAGTATGGTTGGAATTTTATCGTAGGATATGGTTCTAGTAGGATATACGAGGTATTCAAGAATATAGTAGAAAATCCACCCAAGAAAACATCGATTGAGGGGGTATATGGTGATGGAAAAGCTTCTATTAGGATAGCTGATATTATTAAAAAGTATCTAAACTAGACTTGGGGGAGAGGATGGTTATTGTAAAGATAACTGTTGAGAATGTACGTGGTAAATGTGCATTAGGTTATAGTAAGGGAGATTCATTCTTAGTTAAAGACTATTATTTCGTAGAGAACCATGATAAACCATTATGTATACATGCTTTAGCTTCTATGTTAACTATACTAACACTAATGCTTAAGGGGTACTCTGCCAAAAAGCTAGGAATAGGTCCACAAGACCACGTAGCATATATACAATGTCCAGATCCCGGAAAACCTTACACAGAAGGAGGAACCGTAATATTTAAACTAGAAAGAACAGGTTAAGCACCAGAGGTGAGATTCAGGATTGCATGCTTTAAAGGAAACGCTAATTCTCTAAGTAAGCTTATCACCATTATTTTGTGAAAAATCCTTCATGGTTATATTTAAAGAGATATAGAACGAAATAATAAAACAATTGGAACGTATGAAGGGAGTTAGAAACAATATAAATAATGAAGAATAATCAGTAATTAGATAGAAAATTAAATATTACCCCTAACTGAAAATAAAGATATATTTCCGCTACCTTCAAGATCACTTAACTTTTATTGAATAACATAGATATCTTACCCAGAAACAAGTCTAGCATTTATATAATAAGACCTAGTAGCTAAAAATAGTATCATCATGGTTGATCAATAGACGCTATAAGACTGCTAAGAGTTTTAGAATACCATGGGTCTGTTTAGATCTCATTATATAGTATCTCTTACTTCATTTAATATTTCACTCGAGATCCCCATGAGCCTTTTCCATAATAAACCGCGTCCTTCTATAAAAACCTTAGAGCCATAACTTATAACTCTAAGCACTCCTAGAAAATAGGCTATTATAGTATCTGGATTAAAAGAACTTATGTTTTCAGACGCGATATTAGGCACTTAAGCAAAGCAATAGCAATGGATGTAGTTAACCTTCTATGGGAGCAGGAAAAGAAACGTTTAGGAGCGCCGGGGGCGGGATTCGAACCCGCGCGCCCCGTATGGTCGGGCGAGGATTTATTACGTGGAGTTAACTACAACTATTTAGAACCAGTCATGGATAACAATGTTCTTAACGGGTTCTTTGAATACTGTTTAAAAGAAGCTACTGAAGAGACTTGTAAATACTATGTAGAGTACTTGAAGAAGCCGCTTGATCGAAATAATAGCTGGAGCGTGAGCGCATATCGTAAATATGTGAAATATCTCTTCTCGATAAATAGAATTAGTTGGGAACAACTACAACACTATAATGCGTATCTTAAAACCTCTAGGAACAAAGAAGAACTAAGAACGGCCGTCGATGAATCCCTTATAATAGAATATGTAAATATACTTAGAAGGAACAACTTAGAAGAACTAGCAATATTGTTACTAGGTGGTTCCAGACTATCACATATAATATACATGTTAAATAACTATAAACCAAACGAAAAAGTAAAGCACCCAACAAGTATATACGAACCAAGACTATACTGCACTAAAGACTTCTGCCGATACTATCTAGGCATAAAACTAGGAGCAAAACACTGCAACTATATATACTACCCAGCAACAACCATTAAATCAACACAACTAAACTATAACGCCGCCAAAAAGAAGATCCACAAACTAGGGATCCAAAGCAAAATCTTCAGAAGATACACCAACCAAAAACTAGAAGAACTAGCGTACAAGCATAACATTAGGCTAGACGCCGTCAACTTAATACTATCGAGAGAATTAAGTATAACGGGAACCCACTATCTAAACACAAGAGACTGGGCCGACAATCTATTTACAATATATGTAAAATATTTAAGAGAAAAAATCCTAACATGACTTCTTATTTTCTTTGATTAACCTTCTTTATTATGGATTTAGCTGTTTTAGGCGGGATCCTGAGCTTCTTAGCTATTTCCAACGCTACTTTTACACGCTCAGCCTTGCTCCTGGCGTTATCCATCTCCTTAGCAGCCTTCTTAATTAAATTAACTACATATTTATATTTACGAGGCCATTTCTTCTTACCTAATCTAATCAAGACGAGCATACGACCGTTGAATAGTTTCTTAGTAAATCTTACAACTTTACCTTTATGATTCACCGTAAGCTTATCTATGTAATCGGCTAATTGAGCAAAAGCTACTAGCTTATACTCTTTAAAACTCGTAACACCAGGTTTTCTATCAAGCTCGCCTACAGCCTTAGTCACACTATCCCTAGTCCTAGGCCTAGCAGCCTCGAAATAGATATGAGGAAAATACGTACGAGCCGCTCCTCTCCACCCGTTAGAGAATAAGCGAAAAGTGTTAGGTAGGAAAAGCAACTGCAGCGGCCCAACCTAACGCTATGATATAAAACCTTTCTTAGAACGAGAATTAGCTATGTAAGCTATTATGAAGCCTAACAAGCTAAGGAACAATACCAAAACAATAAGTATCCGTTGCCACATAGGCTGGTAAGCGCCAATTGATTTACTCTGAAAATAATCTATTACGCTTTGTAGAAAAATAGTTAAAGTTACAATAAATAGTGTTATTAATGCTAAAACTCCACTATTATCATTTCTCCTTTTTCTAGGCACTAGATCTCCCCTTATTAATAAAAAATGTTGAAAGTATATGATAAGAAAAAATATTATAACCATATATGAGAAACTCCAGGAGCTGGTAGTTTGATGCCACCAAAGAATAGTAGACCTAGTATGAATAACCCTATAGCACCAAACAAACTATATAGTATAATCATTTTAGCATCGGGGTTCTTATATGCTATATAAGCTGCTGTAGCAGCTACTATTATTAGTATGAAGAATAACAGGCCTAGAAGACCAGATGTACGATGACCCAACTTCACATCAATCACCTCCTCCTAGGGATTTTCCTTCCCGATAATGCATAGGCGATTAGAATCAATAATATGAAGACCAGGCCTACTCCAACTAGGATCTTATTATTATCAAACCATCCCTTGATAGTATCAGATGTCATATTATCCGAAGTATTATTGTTTAAATGCATTGATGTATTGTTCGAGATATTTTGACTAGGATCTGGCAACACTAGTTCAATACTTGTTGTATTGTCTACGCAGATCGTAAACTTGTAAACAATCCCATTTATATAAACATAGACTGTATAATTTCCATCACTAATGTTATAGAATTTAGCTATACCACTAGAATTGGTCGTTGAACGAGCAACTAATGTAGTATTCCAGATCTCCACAATAGCATTCTCAACTGGTTGATTATTCCAATCTAAAACCGTAATGTCTAATTCACTAATAACAGCTGCTTTAGCAACACTAGCTAGTACGATCAAGATAGAGGCAGCTACTATCAATAAATGTATGTATAGCTTCACTCCTCTCCACCCGATAGAAAGAAAGCGAAATATGATCGTCTGTTGTGTCACGCCTATATATTGGTGGGGTCTGGTTTGTGGAGAGTTAGATGGAGTGAAGGATTTAGATTATCAGTATATGATTATCTTGGGAAGAAAAACTGGGGAAACGTTAAACGGTTTCTTAAAGAGCTTGAAAAGAGCTTGAATACAGATCCAGAAATGATTATTCGGTTGAAGAGAAACCCAGTGGTTTTCGAGTATAGATGGGTTAGACGTAGAAGGGGATTAATAATATTGGTTCACGTTAGGAGAATGTATTATCGTGGCACTGAGTATAGAATGTACTATGTTATATACGAGGATATCGAGAGAATATGGTTTGTCGGTTTTGAGCCTAGAACTAATAGTACGTATAAGAAGAAAACACTATGTTAGTACTTGCCCTTCTCGATATTCCTTTCAATCTTCTTAAGATCCCTAATCATCCTCTTAACAGTTGAGAGACGCATAGACTCGTGTATTCTAACCCAAACACCATCGATATAATACTCACCAGGCTTAAGAATACGATCATTACGACCCTTCAAACTAGTCACCCAAGAAACAATAGCCAATCATAGAATATACTTGTTAACTCTCTTAATTCTTTCTCTAGATCACGTGGACCGAAACTTGTTATCTTGAAGAATCTCTTTATCAACCGTTCAGGCTTATTTCCGACACCATAGTATCTACTATATATTCTATAAACAACCATGTATAGTAGAGCAGCTGCTTTTCTAGGCAACTTTACATAGCTCGGTCCATTATAATCTAGCTTACCAATTTCTATGATAAGTCTAGGATCTCTAAATACTTCCTCGACATAGCTAGTTAACGTAGACTTTGGTTTTATGAGATCATGAAGTATAGCATAGGTTAGTTTCTTTAATTCAAAGAGTTTACGATTAGCCTTAGAATCCTTTACAAACTTAGACTCTTTAACAGGGCCACTGTGATGGTTAATATAGTATCCCATATTATACTCTATAGATTCATCAATGTTATCATCTACTCCAAAATCAGCTCCAAAAACTCCAAAATCTTTACTCCAAAACTTTTTCCTAGCATACCTGAAATGCTCATATACAAGCTTTAATGCAGCCTCAGGATCCTTGTTAGGATAAAATATTCTAGCAGCTTCTTTGAAAGCTCCTCTAATAGAACCATTATTCTTAACGTAATCAACTATAAACTCAAATACCTCCATATATCTAGGCTTCATATTCTTCTCCAAAAGAATAAAAGCCAAAAACAATCCCTAAGATCTCTTTTTACACAAAACTATTAATTATAATAAAGGTTTATAAACTGGGTGTTAGGTAGAAAAACAGTAAAAGTTTCAACCTAACACTTTTAGGGTTCAACCTACAAAATAAATACATGTGAGAGTCTTGGTAGAAACAGTTGAAGAAGAAGCACATATAAGTATTGTTGGGGAATACTTGGTTCTCTCCACGGAATCTGGCCGTGTATATGGTTTTTATAAACCTAGTTTCGTGGGTTATCGTGAGTATAGAGCTTATCTCATAGTAACTATAGTATTGTTTATATTAGGTGCACTATTATTCATAGAGCTACAATCTATACCAACTCTAAGGCCAGAGGATAGAACCTCTGCATTATACATGATAGCAGGGTTCTTCATAGCTGGAATAATAGCTGCTTTGATCAAAAAGAAACACTTAATGATAGAATCAAGAGCAGGTACGAGGATCATCTTCAAAAAAGTCGATGTAAGAGATAGAGAGTTAATAGCATTACTGGAGAAGTTAACGGTTTACAACCACTACCCTACCCCTACCAGTAGCAAAGAGCAGTAGTAATATAAACAAGAATATGCCTAGTCCTAGCAACAACCATTTCCAGTTTTGATTCCACCAGGCACCTAAGCTATCTAATAGTTTATCATCAAACATTGAAACATAGATCTGTGGTGGCGATGGCCTACTCTTTTCCCAGAGCTCTCTAAAAATATTTGGCGGTAACGTGTTTATAGCTTTTGCAGCAACAATTAAGCGAAGTGTCAAGTTATCGTTCCATAACCAACCAGTATAGGTCTTATTCTCTATATATTTATAGAAGTAGGTGCTCAAACTATTATTCTCTATAACCTCTACCTGGCCCCCACTCTCCGCTTCTCTTATCACGTAACTAGTATTTACTAGTTCATAATCTACTCTAACCCATACACCATAGTTGTAAACATACAGTTCTCCAGAGCCAATAGTTATTATCTCTCCACTAGGAGCCAATACATCTAGCCCATATCCACCACTATAACCTGGTGGTTCACGAGGCTCCCAAATCAGCTGCACTACTTCTGATGGTAGATATAATATACTCCAAGCATTCCTACCGAGAAACATGAATGTAGCATTCTCAAAATACTCTAGATCCCCTCTTATACTCACATTAACATATGTCTTAGAATCCTCACTATAGCCATTAACAACCATCATATCGGCCAGTTTATACAATGTATCTAGAGCCATAACAGTATAGACATAGACTACGTCGATATCAGATGCTGAAATATTCTCAACAACTATAACATCCCTAAACACTACTAATTTCTCTGGTTTAATGCCACGCAATAAATAGATCGATAGTAAATAGTCATCATCATACTTAATCCTTATATGGTTTATCTGAACAATAAAAGCCTTCCTCACAGTATATATTCCATCCTCGATAATATCCACTGGTATCACTAGGTTGGGTGTTAGCATGATATGTTTAGTAATAGTATATGTAAAGTATATACCAGCACCCCAACTAGATAGTTTAACATATAATCTATTCAGATCATCACCGTAGCGTAGTCCAATAGTTATATTTGCCTCGATAAGCGGCCCTATGTTAAAGTCTAACTCTTTATTAATATACCACAGTATATGCTTATCATCTAGCTTCTTCTCGGTAAAACCTAAATTAACCGTAACAATATTGTTTGATACCGTAGGGTTATAACCTTTAGAGGCTAAATAATCAGCTATAGCGTTAGCATAAGGACTAATTATTTTAACCACGACATAGAAGTTATATTTTTCATACTCTAATATAGAGGATTCACCATTTACTACTCCTAAAACACTATAACGTATATTTAGAGTGTACTGTCTCAGATCATCCACTTTATAATATAGTTTATTCAAGTCGCTCCCTATATACATGTGATCACCGTCGACTAACTTATAGTTAAACCGTTCAGAACCATTAACATCTACGTAGGCATAACCACTACTACTATAGATGTCCCCCTCTATACGAGAATAATAACTAGTAGCATATCCAGTAGCTTCACTACTATACTCTATATCCCTAACACCAGCAACAGTCAATACATCAACTGGATTATCTGGATCACCAGCTCTAACCATATAGGGTACAGGTACTAATCCATATCCATATACTTGTATAGGATACACCCTTCCATAGGGATCTATAAACCATCCAAAAGCTATGATTATAGTCCTAGTATTAGTAGTTATAATTGCTACGTGGAAACAAACAGTTTGAGTAACACTCTCTCCAAGCATAGTTGAGAGATACTCATAAGCACCCTGTAATGCGTTACCGAGCATATAAGTACTTATAGCTAATCCACCAGCACCAGCTAGTACTCCTCTAGCAACCGTACCAGCTGTTAACCCTGCACGCCACCATGTAAAAGCCCTATAACCAGCAACTATGGCCTCAGGAGCACTTAATCCAATACCCAAACCCCTAGGCATAAACAATAACTCGCCCAATACACCATAAAAACCAACCTCACTAACATGCTCTAGAAGATCAAGTTTATTGACATCAGCTGTTATAAGCAATGTATAAGTATATAACCCGATCTGCTTTACCCCGAAGGGATGATAGAAACTAGCATTAGCAACACGCTTAACAATAGTACCAGTATCAGCGTTAATAATACCCAAGAAACTAAAACCACTAGTTATATCCCTAACAACAGTCTGATTAACACTATTAGTATCAAACTTAAACTGCTCCTCATCAAAACCATGTTCAGGATAACCAATATAATCGATCTTAATAATTCTAGTAACCGTCGTGGTAGAAGTTACTATATCAACATATATAACGTTATTATCAACAGGGATCCTAATAACAACTCTATTATCGGACCTAACAATTCTAGTCTCACTACCAGTACTATAAGCATACCACGTATAACCAGTAAACCCGCTAGATAAAGTCTCTATAGGTGTAGCTGGAGCAGTTCCTAGGTCTAGATAAGTTATCACACCTTCCTCGATCTTAATGCTGCGTTTCTCGTGATAATATCCAAACCAAACCTCAACACTATAATACCCAGGAGATAATGGTAAAACAGCTATTCCATTCCTTTCGGTAAAGTTTCTAAGAGTATACGTTTTATTATCGATCTTAAGGATAAAGAGATCACCATAACTAACCTCTAACACTTCACCATCCTGTCTCTGATAATAAGTAGTAGTACTATACAGCTCCTCGATATCACCCATAGTCCACACAGTACCTGTAATATCACGAATAGCTAGATAACCAACCCCAGCAGCTAATACCATTACATAGGGCAATAATATAAAAAATAATAATGAAATAACTAGAATAAACACTAACCTCACACTCCCACACCCACCAGTTAAGAAGCGAAAAGTGTTAGGTAGAATAACGGTTCCTCAAGTCTACCTAACACCATGATAGGGACTTAAAGCAGCAGACCCTAATTAACCCCTGACAAAGGTGTTAGGTAGAAACTACAGCCACCATATCCACCTAACACTTTTGTTGGGTCTCACACTGAAAATTCTGGGTAGAACCCCCTCATATAGCGTTAGGTTGAGCTGCTGCAGCTGCTTTTCAACCTAACACTATGACAGGGGTTTATATAGAACTTTATCGAGAGCCCCCGACAAGGAAGTGTTAGGTAGACTCTACAGCTAAACCTTCAACCTAACACCTTCGCCTCATATCTGTTGGTGAGATGATGATTAAGGGTCCATATTATTTAATTGGGCGTGCTCGTGAAAAAGATGTATTTTTAACGAAACATGCATTAGAAATGGTGAGAAAAAGAAAGATCCCAACATCCAAGCTATTAGATGCTATTAGATATCCATGGAAGATATTAAAAGATGCACAACACTCTTCACCCATTCCTGGTTTCCATAGAAGAGTATATGTATCTAAAAAGAATGAATTAATAGTTATAGTAGATGAGGATTCAATGATAATAATTGTTACATCATGGAAAAAGACAAAAGATTTAGAGGAATTTATATCTAAGAGAGTAGAGAGGGGTATATGGGTTGAAGAGTAAAAAATGGATTCTATACGGCAATGAACTACGATACTATGGCCCTGGAAAAGAAGCATTTATACACATAAACATAGGAGATATAGAACTAGTCATCGACGAAAACGGTGAAATAGTAGACCTAGTAATATATAACGCAACAAAACACCTATCCCAAGAAGAAATCGAGAAAATAGCCGAAAAAATACCACTCCCCAAACAAAAACAATAAACCCCCTAACCATGATTACGTCTTAGCAAGAAAACCAGGCCTAGGCCCAAACAATATCCCTTCCCGTATAAGCTTCTTAACGATCCTTTTAGCCCCTTCCTTACGGCTCAGAATTTCAGAAACCAATACGGAAAACTATACAGCCTAGTCTATAGTGCAAAAAGAAAAGGGCGTGGAAAGCAAGCCGAGAAAATATTCAACAAATGGCTGAATTATAGTTTTACACGTAACACTTGTATCACTATAATTATATTGAAAAATAAAAGCTACCCAGCCCTGTTTATCAGTCTCATTATAGGTATGTTCAAAAGCAACATTAACTAATTGAACATAACCATTAGGATAAACCACTATTCTTAGGTAACGAGTATTACTAGGCAAAACAACTTCACCCCCACCACTCCTACCATAACCACCCCAAGCTATAGGAATAATTGAAACAATTAATAAAACAACAAAGAATACACGCATAACATCACCCAATAGCTAAGAAGCGATAGTTTAGGCCCAATTAACGTGTTTAAAAGCTGTAAACGAGGCCCATGTTAGGATACTTTGCAGCAGCTGCTATGTATCCTAATTAGTTTTCGCCTATTCTCTAATGGGTGGGGCTATGGGTTATTGGGCTTATTTTAGTAATGTATGGATCAGAGATAGACGTATTGTATTAACTGAGCATATTGTTAAGAAATATGGTATTAGAAGAAATGATTCTGCTAAATTAGAGGCTCTTGCGAGAAAGGTAGGCGATGTTATTGGTTCTTCACATGAACGTTTTAGGGATAATATAGCTCCTAATAGATATGTAGCTGTTAGGAGAGAAAATAATAGATACACAATAGTAGTTTATGAGAGAAACGGCAGTCTCTATATTATAACTATGATCGAAAATATAAGTGAAAAAAGATATAACAGGATGAGAAAAAACAGAATTAAAAACAAGAGATGGGTGAGAATTTGAAGAAATGGACTTATTTTAGGGATCGAGATGAACTTAGATACGCGGGCTCTAATAATGGAGAAGTGGTTATTATAATTGATCTGGATGATATAGAGATATATATTAATGAAAATGGTGAAATAAATGAGATCGCAATATATAATGCATCTAAATACCTAGACGAAAACGAGATTAAACAAATAGCAGATATAGCACTCGTGAAAAAAGAAAAACACCTATAGCATAGTCGATTTTATCCTAGTCTAAGAGAATAGTTCTTTAGGAGAAGAATCATTCTTCTCAACATGGACGGTTCCTTATTCAATGAATTGAGAAGTGATGACTCTGAGATATTAATAAACTTTATTATGAATTGCTTTATTATTTCTCTGTCACGGAAATAGTAGAACTCCTTGTCATCTCTTCTAGGATATAGTATTACTGTTAACTTACATCCATATATAGCTGCTAATTTATGGGTTTTACATTCTAGGATAACTAGGGAAACAGCTGTTTCCTCGGGTTCAAGCCAAAACCAGATCTTCAGCCAATCATATATACAGTGTTCGTCTTCCCTACTTGAAAAGTAACGTAAATGTGAATAGTATTGACGGTCATAGTAGCAGATACTATAGCCTATAAGGCCATTCGTGATATAGTAGCAAGTCTTCAGTCTTAGATCCACGGTCTTTTGAACATCAACCATACGCTTAGAGAAATATTTTAGAAGAGTATTCATTTCCCTCTATGCCTTCTTGATTTAATGTATTCTTCTTGGATTTCACTGGCTTTTCGTTCTATTTCGTGGAATTTTTGAAGAGTTTTTTCTAGTTCATGGTATCGCTTTATAGTGTTCAATAATATTGTTAGTTCTTCCTGTAAATACCTGGTGTTTCTTACTATATTGTTTAAACCTATTTTCCTATAAGCTTCAACGAGATATTTAGTTCCAGGCTTATCTCCTAGATAAACTGATCTACCATCATTACATTTCAAGTATACATAATAATATTTTTTACCATTCTTAGATCTAACCTACGTATTAACTACACTACATCCCTTATACTTATCAAGCCTAGCCTCGAAAAACCTTCTATAGCTACGTGTTCTCCTAATCATCTCATCTATAATCAATTCAGCCAACTGAACCAACTCTTTATTAGTCATCCTCTTAACATCTAACAGCTTAGCCTTGGCTCTAGCCATTAGTATTCACCCCATACGCTTGTCTTAACCTAGATTCAAAATCACCTCCACAGAAAACCCCATTCTTCGTAAAGTATAAACTAATCCTCAAACCGATCACCTTAGAAATGATTTTAAATAGACTGTAAGCTTAGACTGCACATAACTAGATCTAACTATTTTCAATACGTTTCTCCAGAAACTATTGTTCTCCCAGCGCTGCATAAGGTATTTATAATAACGATCTGGATCGTTAGTGTATTCATTAGCTATTCGCTCTTCCAGTTTAAGAGCTGCTGCATTCCATAACGCTATTGCCTTGAAATCTCTTAATGCTAGTTTAAGGAACTCCTCTACCTTTAGATCTTTGAAAGGATTGAGTCTATGGTTCCACCAGTCTTTCAACACTATAAGGTCTTCAACGGTAAACTTTTTACGTTTAGAATTATTAAGTGCTCTAACCCCAACCCCTGGTATTATGATCTCCTTACGCCTAGCAACATTTCTCCATGCTACACCATCTACTGCGGATGCTCCAGCATAGAAAGCTATATGTATCATGTTAGGCCCTGAACCGCCTAGAACAAGTATCCATTTATAATGTTTCCTGACTAGTTCCATGGTATAGCTGAAGCGTTTGAATACTGTTTTCTTTGGTGCTGTGTTAAGTATTGATGTTACATAATAGCTTCCAACAGCTACTTTACTATCATAGCCTATGTGCTGGTTTATGGCTAGTTCTAATTCTTCTCTAGTCCACCCGTGAATAACGTATAGTACCTTGTCTTTAAATTCCCTCCTCATAACGATATAATTGTTGATGTTTTCCACGATCTTCTTTATCCGTGTATTCACGTCTTCACTATATAATGGGATTCTATCAAGCTCTATGAGTAGATCGTTTTCGTTATAATTAATATATTTATAGAGCTTAATAGTATCGTATACTCTTACCTTAATACCCCTAGTTAACTCGATAAAACCACCACTATCAAATACCATATATTTCACAGGAATAAACCTACGAATACCTATAACACTTCTTACACTATCGTATCCTGGCTCAACACTAGTAAGTCCATACCGTGTTATTCTAGCCAACGTCTCCCAATCAATAGAGTCTCTGATTGGATTCGTTAAATAAAGTGTTAGGTAGCGCTGCAACTGCTGCATTTCAACCTAACACCTTCCCATGAACTTTAATGGGTCTAGAGCATAGGTTTCGTTTGTGATCTTTACTGTGAGTCCTAGCTTATGCATTTTATCGAGGATATATTTGGCTGTTCTATTACTCACTGGTATTAACTTAGTTAATATGAATACATCTAGTTGTATTCTACGTTCATTCCATAGTCGCTGGGCTAGCTTATTTAAATTAATGGTTATCCTCATCTCAGTTCTCATACTTGATCACCACCTCATATAACTCAGCAATATATTGTTCTAACTCCTCTCTAGTGATCCTTACACCGATTCTCTCCAGTATCCTGAGAAGTTCTTCAATAGTAACCATGGACATCACCCTAGGTTGTATATGATGAGAATGAAAACATAATCGTAATAACATCATGGAACATGAAAACTATTAGAAGGTTTAACAGATATAAAGAGAAAAAGATAAAGAGTAAGTCATGGACTAGGATTAGGTGATCGTCTTGAAATGGGTATATTATAAGAGCAATGATGAACTACGTGGATGGAATCCCAGCTCTAAAAAACCAGTAGTAGCAGTGATTTCAGTAAATGATATAGAGATAATTATCGATGAAGATGGAATCATACAAGAAATAATTATTGGACAAGCCTCTAACAAACTAGGAATCGATGAAATAAAAGAATTCGCCGAGATCATCGATGGAAAACCCATAATCCCTAAAACAATCGATAAATAAACAAAACATATGAAAAGCATTACATACTACGGATCTTCTCTAGATCCTTCTCACGATAAACAATTATTCCCCTACACTCTCTCCTAGTCTTAACATTAACATCAAGAACAACAGTATCAACCACCAACTCATCACCCTTAACCCAACCAAGCTCATCTACTAATTCTTTTGGCAGATATACGAAATACTTTACACGGTCTTTATCACGTATAGCTTGAAGCCTAACCCTGGATATCCCACGGATATCCATCGGATATCCCCCTAGAAAACAGAGCGAAAACATGGATATCCAAAGGATATACTAGGGATATCCAAAAAGAACCCATGGATATCCAAGGGATATCCCAAGAATATACTAGCCTTGTCGAACCATCTTTCTCTTAACTTTCTTACCGTAGACAATCTTCGTTATAAGCTCGTATAATGTATAGTATAACCCTCTGTCTTTGATCTCAATAGCATGGCTAAACCTGATGTCAAAATTACCAAGATCCTTCGCCATTTGTCTTATAGTCTTTTCTGCAAGCCTCATATAATATTCTGGTAGTTGCCATTTCTCCTTAACCTCAACTTCAATATGTTCGTATAAAAGTAAAGGAAGGATAATTATTTTTCCAGTACAATTATACTATAATGGTGATCACTCTTTGGAGAAAAAACTAGGTGAGTCCAAAGTTACTAGGAGATACCAAGTAACAATACCTAAAACTGTAAGAGTATTTCTCGAAATAAAGGAAGGGGATATGGTTGTGTTTGTTTTGAAGGATGGTGAGATTGTTGTTAGGAAGGGTTAATTGTTTATTTTAGGTGTTTCTTTTGTTTAAGATATTCTATGAGTTTTTCTGCTTCATACTTGTCTGGGAGTATATGGATTTCGATAATGTCTCCAGTTTCTTCATCTATAACTAGATCAGCTACGTGTACCTCGAATATTCTCTGTCGTCTACTCTTCTTACCCCGTATAGCCTCTAATACTTTCCCGTCATAAAACCATTTAAATCCATCTCCCGCTCTTTCTCCTTCTCTTAACGAGATCTCTTGCTTCTGAGGCATACCATGCAGTCACCACATACGCTTTATCATTATAGATATCTAAAACAACTATTATTCCTTCCCCATTTTTTAAACGAACAACAATCCTACGATTAGTTCTAGTATTAAAATATATAGATGAAGGCTTAGACAACACCCATTTAACATCATCTATACTTAAACCATGCCTCTCTATCTTCTCAACACTCCTATTATCAACAACTACATCTCTACCACGCCATCTTCCAATCCTAATCATATAAACCCACCAATAGATCTAAAAGCGAGAAACAGTCTTAATACATAATGTTGGGTTGAGTTTTAGTTGCGTCTTTTCTTTCTTTTCTTCCGCGTGTATAGTATGTGATTTTTACGTGTTTCCTTTAATACTATGTATACTCCTTTCACTTCTTTTTTGAATAGCCCGAATCGTTCTCGACACATGTAAAATTTTACTATTCCTTCAGCTCTCATGCTTGGAGTAACAAGTGATTCTGATACGAGGAAGCAGTTCTTATATCCTTTCTTCTTGTATTTTTTCATGGTTTCTTTGAATACTCTTTCTGCTTCTTGGAGTGAGTGTGTTCTATATATTATTTTAGAAGAACCTGTAGGTCGCCATGAGTAGTCCCATAAAATATCCTTCTTTACACGCTGATATTCTACCACGACCACATACATGTTTATCTCCCAACAAAACATAAGCGAAACCCGAAAGTGTTAGGTAGATTTTACAGCTATTCTATCAACCTAACACCCTTATACCTTCGCCTCTATAGTATATGGGTAAGGAGCTGTGAGGCAGCTGGTTATTAGCTTAAACGGTGTTAAGATGACGCTTGTTGTTAAACGGGTTAAGGGCCACTTATACGTGTATGAACAATATAGAGTAGGTGATAAGGTTATAACTAAATACATAGGCCCATTAGAGGAACTAGCTAGGATCTACCAAATCTATAGACTTGAAGGCCAGGTTAACTACAAGATCACCAAACGAGACATTAAACGTATAAGCAAAGCAATAGCAATGGATGTAGTTAACCTTCTATGGGAGCAGGAAAAGAAACGTTTAGGAGCGCCGGGGGCGGGATTCGAACCCGCGCGCCCCGTATGG
>NJDP01000045.1 GCA_002254665.1 Desulfurococcales archaeon ex4484_58
CACGCTTGATTTAGGATTAACATTTAGTAGAGTCTGTGTAGTTGATAATAAAGTATTGCTTAGTAATAATGAGATTCCATTGAATGATCTTGAACCTAGTAGTGATGATAGAGTTGTTATATATAGATTTGATGGAAAAGTATATGAGATTATACGTAGATCTCCAAGCAGATTCTATAAGTTGAAGGTGGTGAAGTATAGTAGAGCACCTACACTAGAGATTAATGGTATTCATATGCATAGAATAAAAGATATTGATCCGTGGAGTGACTCTTATTTAAAAGTTAGAAGAGCTAGGGTTAGGAGAGGAGATATAGTTCTAGATACTTGTCTAGGTCTAGGCTATACTGCTTTAAACGCATTAAAACAGGGAGCTAGAGTGGTATATAGTGTTGAGATCGATGAGAGCGTTATCTGGATCGCTGAGCATAACCCATGGAGTCATGGTTTAGTAGATGATAGAATAAAGATTGTACAAGGAGATGTTGTTGAGCTTGTAAACCAGTTTAAGGATAGTTTCTTCGATAAGATCATACATGATCCACCAAGATATAGTGGTTCTACTGGTGAACTATATAGTTTAGAGTTTTATAATGAGTTATATAGAGTGCTTAAACCGGGAGGAATACTATATCACTATACTGGAGAACCCCGTAGACACGGATCTCCCAGTATAGTTAAAGGTATAGGTGATAGGCTTAGAAAAACCGGTTTCTATCCAGTAATATTTGATCGAAAGAGTATGGGTTATATTGCTTTTAAACCTATTATTTAATAAGTTCATTTAAATTTTTAGATATCCCTGGTTGGAGTGAACCTAGTTTCTCCTTAATCTCTCTACGCAGATGTTCAGCTAGATTATAACATCCGCCCACATGTTCGAGAAAACCTTTTTCAACCAGTCTAGCTAGTGCTTTATTGATCTCTAGCTCTATAATTATATCATCAAATTCTGGAACTAGCTCTGGGTCCTTTAATCGTTTGATTTCATCCCTTAGTTCAAGGACAGCTATTATTTCACCAACACTTATATGTTTAATGAAATACTCCATTATTAATCGTTCAAGTTTAGGTAAACCCAGTATATCTTTTAAACCTGGTTTATTTTTAGCTGGCATAAAACTACCTCTCCTCTAATAGTACCATGTATTATATAATATGTGTTCATTAACCATAAATGCTGGGTTATTCTTAGCTAAACATACTTGTTTAAATAAACATTTATCACATAACGGTTTATCTCTTAAACATATTTCTCTACCCATTAACCAAAAATGATCATCCAGAATATCTGGTTTAACCCTACTACGTATAGCTAATGATCTATAGGCTCTTCTAACAAATAATCTGATCAAAACATCTTCTTCAACACTAACCTCTACACCTTTCCTGATCTTATCCCATAATTCACCGGAAACCATTACTAAGCCTAGGCGTAAAGCTATACGTGTTAAGTGGTTATCTATCGGCATATCTAGTTGATCAACTGGTTTGAATATTCCACGTTTAATCAGAAACTTTGCTAGTAAAAGAGCTTTCTTCTCGACCGGGTCTTCATATGCTTTAAATACTTTCAAGTGATCGACTAAACCTGGCTTCTCAATAGTCCCTTTCAATCTATTATTACTCTCAACAACGATTCTACGCGTTTCTCCACCATATAGTTTAAGTATTTTTAAACCAAGATCCCTCAGTAGATACGCTCTAGTAGTGGGGTCTGGTGGTCCAACCTCTTCTACACTAAGCCAAAACTTAACCTGATCAACGCTAATCTTTGCAAGATTCTTCGGTGAGAAAAACTCGGGGTTTTCATCAAACATTTTCTTACCTAACCTATACAATAGATCGGCTCCATGATAACATCCATCATCTAAACAAGCCTCATATGGTTTACCCGGTCTACTCAACCTATGATCCATAGCTACCATTACAAAAAAATATCGGATCACATTTTCCTCATCAACATTTCTTCCCGGATAATATTTTTCATCAAAAACATTTAATTCCCTAAACTCAATATTTCTTTTAACCAATATCCTCGATACCCTATCAACACTCCTCTGATCAATTCCTATCATACTCATAGAGAAAACACCGTGAAGTAATGATTCATTTATAAAGTAAATAATATATTTCGGACTGTTTAGAAATTTTTCTTAGAAAAACTTTAGGGTGTAATATTTGAGATTTACTATTAAGAAAATCACACTTATTTCAGTAATCACAATATTGATCATAATTTTCACTATACTATATTTGATAGCTTCATCTATAGAAACCTATAGTATCGAAGAAGCTCGTAAATACGTTGAAGATTTTAAACGAGAAGTAAAGTCTAATGGGATATATTATGGTTCATTACCACTACGAGTTAGTATTGAAGAAGCTCTTAAAAAAGCTAAAAATATAGTTAAGATTTTCGCTAAGAAATTAGGCATAAATGTAACTGTATTAAACGTAACATTTAAATTTACAACGTCGGATGGAATCCATAGATTTAGTATTAGAACAGAACACAATGTTATATGGAACATTGGAATAGAAGGGACTATGGGTAAGGTTATCCATCTAAATGTGTATAGAGAGAATGAGAGTACGAATGTTTGTAATTTTAAAACTATCAATAAATCATTTGCTAAACAGCTTGTTAAGGAACTTCTATTAGAATTGAACTATACGATTATTAATAATAAAGATATAGATATTGAAGCGATCAATATTACTTCAGTAAAACCTCCATTGAATGCGATTGCGATCTCTTTTATATTTAAAGTCTATGGATATAGAGAATACGATCCATTGGTTTCTGCTCGTGAAAACTTGTTATTGCTTGATCCATGCGATCTAAGTTTTAAGGGCATCTCACTTAATCCTACGATACTAATACTTTACGAAGAGGATATTCTAAAACCAATACCAGTAAAGATTAGTGAGGATGAAGCTTTGAAGAAAGCGATTGATTATTTAAGAGTATGTCATGGTATAAATGATGTTTATATAAAAGAGTATCGTGTTTTAAATAAAACAATAACTTGGTACTATGTAGATTTAGATAATAAGCTAGGGATAGATACAATATCCTTAGGGTATTTCTTCGTGATAGAATTAAAGGGTGTAACTGTAAAAGATAGAATTCTCGGAGTACCTACTAGTACCAAGGAATATGAAAATAAAGTTTTTGTCATAGTTGATGTACAGACTGGAACCCCATCATACTATGCATTGAAAATTGCTCGTCCCGAAATTTGTGAAAAAATCTCCAAATCTTAGGTTCAGACCTAGTTATGGTTTTATTAACTAAATAGAAAACCTATTTTCTAAGGGTGTAGTTATGAATCATGGTTTTCCATATCTAAGATTTGATGTTTACGAGTGTAGCGGTGATGAAGAGTTTTTATTCGGTTCCATATATGCTAGTACTATTCGTTGTCGTAGATTAGTTGTTGTTGGTAGACTTTTTGTTAATGGTTTACTGGTTGCTGATCGTTTAGTTCTAATCGGTGGTGGTAGGATAGGTGTTTTAACTTGTAATGAAGCCATTATCATTACTTATTCTAAACCTTTAATTATCGGTGGTATTTATTGTTCTAAGGTATATTTAGATGGTAGTGTTAAACCAGTAGTCGTTGATACTTGTAGAGTTGGAGAGATATGTGCTCGTAATACTTTGTTTAATGAATTGTATAGTAGAAGGGTTATTTTTAATGAGAAATGTGGTGTTAAGAGATTTGGTGGTTGTAGAACAGTAGTATTTAATGATCCACATGTATGGTTTGAAGAATGGAGTGATGGAGTTGATGAAATAATTTATAACTATAATGTCTCATGTTGACCTACACTTGGAGGCTTTGTTGGTGGGAGTAGAATTATTGGTTTTACCTCTACAATTGCTTGTACAAGTTTTTTTCTACCATTAGCCAGTATTCTCCATAGAGTACCACGTGAAATATTCATTTTATTAGCTGCTTCTTCTTGCGTGAATCCCTCAAAATAAACTAGCCGAAGAGCTTCTACTTCATCAGGCATTAAGTATATTGGTTCATTACTTACCGGTTCACCTAATTCATTAAATGGTATAAAAGCTATTGATCGTGGAGTAAACCATATGTGTCTAGGTTTAGGCCTCCTACCTCTACCACCACGCCCCCAATGCCATCTCCATGGAGGCCCATAACCCATATACTTTTTCACCATGATCAATTTATATTGACGACTATTATTAAGAGCATCACATTGAATATATTAAGCATATACACATATATTATCTTATTGAATATCTACTTCTATTAAAAGTCTATGTCAAAAATATTTTTGTGCATATGCCCAAAATTTATAAGGGTTTATCATAGTTATATCTTTAATGGAACACGTACATAAGTGGGGTGATAGAGTTATGGCTTGGTTTGGTGGTTGGGGTTGGAGAGGAGGTCACGGATGGAGAGGTGGCGGATGGAGAGGGCCTTGGCCGGGTAAAGGGCCATTTAGTTATTTACCACCATGGCAGAGGCCAGGCTGGATTTTTGGCCGTGGTAGTTGTTGGTGGTTGATGGGTTGGCCTTGGAGAGGTTATTGGTATAGACCATGGTATTGGGGTGGATGGTGGAGTTGGTATCCCTATCAATATTATTACATGCCACCCTATGGGTATCCAATATATCCCTGGTGGGGGTGGTGGTGACGTGAATGGTTGGAGCTACTATTATCCATGGAGCTATTATCCACTCTACTGGTATTATATGCCTCCACCAGTAGATCCTATGTATTTGATGATGATCATATATCATTGGATAACTATACCATACTACTACATGTTAATGTTCGAGATGTACCGTACACTAATTAATGTTTGGAAGAAAAGTGTAGAAGAACTTACAAAAGTGACAAGTGAAGTTAAGGGGTAAACATCATGTGGTTCCCTAGATGGTTTAGGAGGATGTGGAGATACTATCCACTAATATACCCCTACCCCTATAACCCATGGATACAACAACCACAACAATCTCAGCAAACACAGCAACAACAACAACCATACCCATATCCACCACCAATACCATATATACCTCCACCACCTATGAACCCGGAAGATGAACTAGCCATGCTCGAGGAATATAAGAAGATGCTTGAAGAAGAGCTAAAAGATATTGAGGAAGAATTAAAGGGTGTGGAGGAAAGGATCAAAGAGCTTAAGAAACTTCTAGAAAAATAGTTTTAAACAATACATTCAAACCTCTCAATCCTATCTTTTTCTCCTATTCTAGTTCTAATTTAATAATCATTATCATTAGTAATATCCAAGCTTCTAATCACTCATATGTTGCTATCGGATTATATCTGCGTCTACATGTTATAAACTATTACGGCCAAGTAATTCATCCAATATGGTTGAGCTTAATCATCATCCTAAATAGGAGCTGCTTGTATTATCGTTTATTAATAAAGAAGCAATAGGTACTAATCCTTAACATTATTTTGCTATCTTCTATGAATATAACTATAGTAGTATACTATTCAAGCGGATTAACCAAATCCTTACTTGTAACTTCCACAATAACCACTATAGCTTATATGGCTAATTATTGGGATATCATTAGCATTATGTAAGCCTTGATAAACTATGTCTTAGAGGATTAGAGTGTAGTTTAGCTTTTAACTTATTTGTTTTCTTAGATAGAAAGTAACAGATAATGCACCAGCTGTTAATACTATTATAATTATTAAATAGAACACACATGTCTCGCTTGATATAACATTGGTAGTGTTGATGTTGCTATTGATGCTTGTTTGATAAGAGCTAGATGTTTCCTTATGACCCGTAATGGTTGGTTTAACTGTGATATCTATTGTTTCAATTCCACTGGGCACTATAAGTTCAGCTTCACTATTTGGTTTAATTACCTGTAATTCAACTGGAGGTTTCATTAAGATCATATTAGGCCTGTAGTCTTTCAATAGCGTGATATTTCTATACGTGATCATTATATAACCATATTGACTACCAGAGTTATCCATGTGTATAACTATGTTTTGTCCAGAATCTTTAGAAGTTTTAGTTACTTTGAAATCTATATTAACATCTTTAAATCCACCAATAATCAATACGTATTCTCCTTCATCCTGGATACCAACCTTAACGATTCCCGGTAGATCCGTGGATTCAAGTTCCGCTCTAAACATAATATTAAACTTTACTTCACCATCAATGAATAATGTCCAATTTATATCATAGTATACTGGAAAAGGTAGACCAGCATATAAATACTCTATAGTTTTATAGAATCCATTAACGGGTTTTCCACGATACTCTCCAGTAAATACGTGTACAGTAGATATATTAATAACTGGCAACCCTTTATATTCGAAAACCTTGCTAACGTTTACGAGGAATGAAAAACTATCCATATCAATACCTTGGTAACCAGTATATATAGATGGGAGAATAAATGTCGGGTCAATAACTCTATATATCGAGATAGATAAGTCATCAAACATCCTCTTTATCGAGTATTCTCCACAACCATAACCCTCTGTTCCAATAGTCGATCTAATCGTGGTTGTCAATAAGTTTTTATAGGTATATCCGCCTAGACAACGACGTTGAAAATCAAGTATATATTTAGAACCAGTATAACTTATCTTATATGTGATTAGATAGTTTTTATAATAAGATTCATAGATGTCTGGTATATTTCTATTCTCATAACCGCGTAGAACAACTATATATTCAAAAGATGGCGGTTTTTCTCCATCTACACTAAGGTTGTTTGATAGTAGGAATATTATCATCAACAACAATGAGTAGATTTTGATCGTTGAGATATTCAAGTATATTCACCTAATTAAAGATAAAATAATAATGAGATTTTAGTATTTAAGTATTAAAATAACATTGAAAAAATCATTCACTACATTTCTCTAAAACCTCTACTCTAACCTCAATTATTTTCTCCCTCAACAATACTAGTGATTGATATATCTGGAAAATTATACCTGGAGAAACCTCTTTATTTGGAGCCAGTTTACTGATGAAGCCTTCAATTTTATCTATTAAGTCGATTGCTTCATCCAATTTGCCTATAATTGGATCACTACTCATAAATCATACCTCCCAAAATCACTATATAATATATTGGTTCGGGATCTCTATTATTATGTAACAGTCATATCAAGATGTATAGCTTTTAGTTTTTATTTTATCTATTTTAATCTTTATCCTACAAAAACTGCAAGGATCAGTTGATGCTGGCATACCACATATACTGCACTTTACAAGTTTTCTTTCTCTCTTCTCTTGGACTACCTTACTTAATGGTTCAATAACGTTCCTCAAAATATTCTTTACAAACATTAAACCTATACCTGGATGATTCTTTTCAAGTATTCGTAGCTGTTTTTTATATGATGATACTAAACCATGTTCTTCTCTAGGTGCATGAGGGCATGGGTGTAATATTACTTTAACGTCTTTAGCTATAGTATATAATCTATTCTCATATTCGTAGTTAAAGAATAACGGTTTAGCTTTAGCAATAAATCCCTCACCCCCGCTTATATATGGTTTAAATTTTATAAGTTCAGATACCTGGCCAGTTGTTAGTGCAGACATTATGAATCCATATGTATCGTTTAAGTTATGACCAGTGACTATTAAGTCGTAATCCCTCTTGTACGCAACCAAATTATAAATATACCTTTTGATAACACCACACAAACTACAGACTGGTCTATTAAATAAATGGTTATAAACGGCAAATGCTAGATCATCTATAGTAAACCCATACTCTTTCTTAAGATCAAAAACTATTAGTTCCAAGCCTAGAGACTCAACATGTTCTTTAACAATTCCTCTAGCATGTTCACTATAACCCCTAATACCTAGATCTATGAATAGAACTGATACACTATAACCTTCTCTAACTAGACGAGGAGCTAAACTATAAAGTAAAGCTAAACTATCTTTACCACCACTAACTGTAAACAATATTTTCTCATGGTTTCTCGAAACATACTTGCTAAAAGTCCTCCAAACCTTACGTTCAAAGTATTCTATGAAATGCTCGCGACAAAACCAAGTATTAGCCCATGGAATCTTAACCCAAGCTTCGCGATCACAGACACGACACTTAGCCATTACAATAAAACCCCATGAAAAACCAAAGACTATTATACTAATCTATCTCTGCTATAATATCCGCGACTTAAGTATCTTATCTCTAAATTTAATAGAAGCATTTGTTGAGAGATAATAATGTTAATGGTAGAGTAGAATAAATAATATGATCTTTTCGCAACTGTTCTTATTGAAAGTCTTTCTAGATATTTAGATCAATTTTAATCCTTCATTATATGATTCTTTTAATACCTTCTTATTTGCTTCTAATACTTTTCCACGAAATACTCTTTCTAACCCCTTCTCTAAGTGTTTGTATTCTAGTAGTTTCTGAAGCCCTGGATCTATCGCGTACGAGTATCCTAGCATTGCTATGTTCGCTGAAATTATCGTTCCTAGTATTTTCTTCGATAAACCATTAGCGTCTACAACATATAGTTTTAATCCATGCTCTCTTAGTTTCTCAATGATAGATTCCATACTCGGGTATTCAGCTAGTGGTGGTGGCCATATAAACTTATTCATAACTATCCTAGTGTCTCTACCGACATAACTACTATACCTTAGTGCTTCTAACGCTTCTAATGCTATGAATAGATCAACTCCGCCTCGTGGTATCTGAGGCGCTTCTCCCGGCCCAATCCTTACTTGAACATTTAATGTTCCACCACGTTGTGCTAACCCATGCACCTCCGCTACAGTAACATCATGGCCTGCTTCTATAGCTGCATTACCTAGTATCCTACCTAGTGTGAGTAGTCCTTGTCCACCTACACCCGCTATAAATATATTGTATCTAACCATATCCTTCCCACCCCCTACATCCATGCTTCGATCCAATTGGGTGAACCTTTATCCTTTAATACTATAGCATTGAACGGACATACACTTGCACATAATCCACAACCAACACAAATATCCTCGAGTATAACTGGTTTCTTAACACCAACCGGTACAACTATTGCTGGACAAGCTAGTAGATTTACACATACCATGCAACCAGTACATTTATCCTCTACAATAGTATATACTGGTAGCTTTATACCTTTCCTACGGGCATCTCTTAATGTTTGTAATGCACATTTAAGTCTAGAGACAATAGCTACTGGTTTACCCTCAATATACTTCTTATAAGCCTCGGTTACTTTCTCAATAGACTCCTTCACATTCATTGGGTTAATCACGATTGTTTCGAAACCAATTGATTCAAGTATTTTCTCTGCAGGTATACGTGGAGCTTCCTCACCGGTAGCCGATATACCTGTTCCAGGATGCGGTTGGTGACCAGTCATTGATGTATAGTAGTTGTCAAGAACTACAACCATAGCCCTACCCTTATTATACACTATATTGATTGATTGAGGAATACATGCATGATAAAATGTTGAATCACCAACAACACCTATCACTGGTTCATCTATTACTTTACTGAGACCATAAGCAATACCTACACCACCACCCATCTCAAAACTAGTCATTTGTGTCTCGAAAGGCTTTTGATAACCAAGAGTATAACATCCAATATCGCCCGTAAATACCGGGTTTTTCAAACCAGCTTTATTAGCTGCAACCTTCAATATATAGAAGGTGTTACGGTGTGGACAACCAGCACACATTATTGGGGGTCTAGCTGGTACTGGTGGTTCTATCTTTATTTCACCTATAGATCTCCAGGGTTTAGTTATCCCGCCTCCCTCAAATCTACTTAGTGAATCATATACTATCTCCAAGTTTAATTCTCCATTCTCTGGTACGAAATCTTTACCGTGAAGATCAACAGGTAACCCGTGATCATGAGCGATCTTTTTAATCTGAGTCTCAACCACCGGATCTAGCTCTTCGACTATAATAGCTGATTTAGCATCACGTAATACCTCTACGATTGGCTTATATGGTAGCGGTACTGGTAAATTGATCTTCACAACTGTATACTCGTTCTTCTTACCCATATACTCTAATGCTTCTGACACATAAGCATACGCTATACCTGAGGCGAAAACAACTTTCTTCATACCAGGGTTTTCAATAGTTATGAATGGAGGCGCCCCATCATCTTCCTGGATCTTCTTCCAAATACTCATCATCCTCTTCTTCTGTTTTCTACCATGAGCAGGTATTAAAACCCATCTCTCAACATTTCTCTCAAACTCCCCCTTACACTTCTTCTCAACCGGTATATCCTGCTCGATCTCGATGAATTGACGTGTATGACTGATCCTAGTTGTTGAACGTAGAATTACTGGGTGCATGTATTTCTCACTTAAACTATAAGCATGTTTAACTAGATGGTACGCATCACGTGGACTACTAGGTTCTACTACTGGTATATGTGAGAGTAGACCATACCATCTATTATCTTGTTCATTCTGACTACTATGCTGGCCCGGATCATCAGCTGATACAATTATAAAACCAGCATTTACACCGGAGTATGCACTACTCATCAATATATCGGCTGCAACATTTACACCAACATGTTTCATGGCTGTAAGTGCTTTTACACCAGCTATTGCAGCTGCATATGCTGCTTCAAAAGCTACTTTCTCATTAGTACTCCACTCAACATGTATGCCAACATGTTTAGCCATATCAGCAAGCGTCTCAACGATCTCTGTTGATGGAGTACCAGGATATGCTGCCGCGAAACATATTCCTGCTTCTACAGCTGCTCTAGCAATTGCCTCGTTACCCATGAGGAGAACTTTTGAACCTTTAGATGCTAGAAGATAATCTATTGGGATAAACATTCACCTCCAAGTGTATCATTGTTCGAGACATGATAAAGTA
>NJDP01000046.1 GCA_002254665.1 Desulfurococcales archaeon ex4484_58
CGCTTCTCTTATTATGTGAAAAACCATTACCTTTAAGACTTAATGATGGTAAACAGTTTCTACACGAGGAATCTTCTAGAAATATACACGAGTCAATGTTCCTGATCGGAACCATTAAATTGGGGGGTATTCTTCCATATTCTATACTGAATTCATCTAAACCGTCGCCTAATGCTGAGATCTTATTTATTATTTCAATTACATCAAGTTTATTTTTACCATAAACAATAGCTACTATCTCATTATTTAACTCAACAACACCAAGTACGCGATTACATTGACTTAACAATTCTAGTATTTTGCTTTTATTCTTAGTTTTTAACTTGATCAATGCTCCTATGGTACCAGACAACTTGATCGACACTAGTGGTTTTACATCAAATAGTCCACGTGAACTTAATCTCTCTAATCTCTTCTTAATGGAAATATAGTGTAGACCAGTTTCTCTAGCAATATTGGAAATGTTCACTCTACAGTTCCTTGCAATAGAACTTAGAAGTTTGTAGTTATAGTCATCGCTTACGCTCAAACACAACACCGTATGATACTTTATTTAAAAACCCTTTTATATCTCACTTGAAAACTATTCTTGTGGTTTTAAGCTAATATATAATCTTGCACGTGAAACACCGCTCCTCATACCAGTTACTTCATAGTTTTCCTTTATACGTAGTTTCAAATACTTAGATAACTGTTTAGCCATCTTCCTAGCTGTTCCGTGATCATAGAAGTACAGGTCAACTCCATTACGTGTCTCAATAATGTCGACAATATTCTCTACAAATCTTCTATCACGAGAAACTATTTTCTCGAAAATTTTATCCAGCAATTTAGAGTCTATACCACGTATCTGGACGACTGCTTCAAACTCTCCACTATCAATCATTTTACATCGTGGACACTTAACTGGTTTAAAGTATATCGTAAAATCTATTGGATACTCGAATTCTTTCCCACCATAAACTCCTCTAAAATATACTCGAACAATTGTCCTCCAAGAAGGTGTTGTGATCAACTCGTAATCATTGATAGTAAGATTAGATACACCCTCACCTGGTTTAACCTTATTCTTTAAAACACTATACACAACCTGTTCTATAGCATCATCAAAACCCGTTGATTCTCTCCATTTATAACCTATTCTCACAGAAAAACAAGACCTACACAACTCAATATACAAGTTCCTCTCATTAACTACTACTAATTCACCACGTTTCATCCGACAATTTAGACAAACACCATTAATTACTGGGTTATCAATGGAATCCTCTACACCACAATATATACAGTACCTAACCATAACACTACACACTCTAATCTCTAAATATATATGAAAGTATATAGACCATGATAGGCAGTGGAACAATAATCATTAATGCTAAAGCAGCATATGGGGGAGCCCATGCTGGTGTTAATGTATATAGAGCTATTACCAATGGTAGATAGAAAGCTAATGGGATCAACAACAGTACCATGATCATAATCCTTCTTAAAACGCCTAAACTAAACTCCGTCCAAGCACCTTGTTTACCCCATAGAAAATGTAGCATTAACTTATATGACATGTACGAAGCCATAATCCAGTATGCATTTGATGAGTAGAAAACTATTATCCCATGAACAATGGAAAGTGTAAGTGAAGTTATCAATAATAGGATAACTGGTATTGGCTGGTATAGCATAGTTGAAGCTAATGTTTTCGAAATAGCTAGTTCACATTCATTGATCGGCAACATATAGATTATCTGGTTTCTATCAGACTCTATAAATAAGAGGATAGGAGAAACAATAACAGCAGATACATAAGCTAAAATACCGTAAAAAGATAATATTACAAGTGAACGTACATATTCAAGCCCATGTAATATAGTTAGCGATTGCGTACTTAAGAGCGATAATACAAATGGTGTAGATAAAGCAGCTAATTGACCATAAAATTGTTTCTGTCTAGTAGAATCACGAAGCAATAACAAGACATCTTTAAATGCACTTGATAATAATCTTGGGAAGTTTAGATAAAATGCTTTACCATGAGACTTAAATGTTGGAGATAACAGTTTAATGCCATATTTACTCGGTATTAAGAGAGATAAAGCTAATCCAACGGTAAGATATGCTGCTGAGAAAACTATGGATACTGCATCAAACCCTATCACGGTAGCATATATGTAAGGGAATGGATAGATCATACGATATGATCTAAGAAATAATAATAGCTCATCAACCGATCTAAAGGTTAAAGTATTAAGATAAACTGTTAAAATAGCTATTACTATAGCTACATGAATAAATAGAGAAACTAATGGTGGTGCTCTACCACCAAGCTTGGAGTAGACAATAATCATTATTGGGTAAACGAGAAGAGTTGATGAAACAAAACCTGCTGGGATCATGATTAATGCTTGTAATGAATCGATCGATGAATAAACTATCAAACCAATAGCAAAACCCATACCCAATAGTAACGATAAACCACCACCTATTAATACACTGTACGAAGCTGCTTTCTCAATAGTAGATTGGCTTATCGGTAAATACTCTATTCTTTTCCAAAGCATTAATTCATTGATAGAAGCTATTACTTGGTGTATTAGATCAGTTATTATTAGTATAGATATAAGCATAACCATTATTAGATAGGCTATTACAAATAATGTTATGAAATATAAACCCATGAAAGTACGAGAAACATATATTATTAATGGTATCCAGAAACTCATTAATATACCACTAAGTAAACCTGTAGTAAACCATTTCAAATTATATCTAAACATATTATCCTCAATACTTGGTAAAAACATGTTTACAAAAAATGAGATAATACCTTTACCTTCATATGCCCTTTTTAAACTGGCGTATATCGCTTCACGTATAAAGATCGTTGCTAACGTGAATGCTTTACGATCAAATAATTCCATGAAACTACCCCATCAAAGCTTTAACGATCTCGGCGACCTTCTCCCTAGACATAGTTAAGCTTAAGAAAGCGTCTTCTAGACCACGAGCTTTAGCTTTAGCTAATACTTTATCTACACTCCCCTCAGCTATTATTTCACCATTATATAGTAAAATGATATTATCCGCTATAACCTCCGCTATCTCTAGTATGTGTGTTGATACAAGTATTGTTCTACCCTCTTTTGCTTTCTCTTTTAACACTATTTTTAATGCACGAGCTATACGTGGATCTATTCCTATAAATGGTTCGTCTAATAATAGTATACTTGGATTATGGATAAATGCTGCTGCAAGCATTACTCTCCTCTTTAATCCATGACTCAATGATCCTATAAAGTAGTTTTCATAATCTCTAATCATAAAAGCATCCATAACTCTCTCCATAGCTTCGTTAAGCTTATTTCTTGGAACCCCATACATACGTGCAACAAAACTTAAATACTCCTTTACTCTGAGACTATGATACACTAGATCATCTTCAGGTACATAACCAGTAATCTTCCTAACAGAGACTGGGTTGAGTGTTGGATCATATTCTTTAACCCTTATAACTCCACGTACAGGTTTTAATATACCAAGTATTAATTTTATAGTAGTAGTTTTACCGCTACCATTAGGCCCCAGTAGAACATTCACCTTACCAGGCATTATATCCAGGTTAATGTTCTTAAGTACTGGTGTATCACCATAACTCATCCATACGTCACGAAAAATTATCAAAATCCACATCCTCATATTATATGTATTAACAAGGATATTTCAATAGATATTTAATAAGTTTATAGACCCAAATATATGAATTCCCATGTTGAGGGGATAGAGTATTGGTTAGATTCCCTATCGATTATAATGACTGGAAGGAAGTTGGTAGAACTGGGGAGAAAATAACGGCGATAGGTTTAGGTACATGGGCTATTAGAGATTATGGAAAAGCTTTTGATGTATATGTGTATGGATTGAAGAACGGTTTAAATCATGTCGATACAGCTGAAATGTACGATAATGGTTTAGCTGAGGAATTTATTAGTAGAGTTGTTAGAGAAGTTGGTAGAGACTCGATATTCATAACTACTAAGATGATGCCTCAACACTTAGTCAGTAGAAATAAAGTATTGAGAGCTGCTAGGAACGCTCTAAACAGATTGGGAGTATCTTATGTCGATTTATTCTTGATCCATTGGCCTAACCCTAACTTGAGTATTAGTATTCAAGTAAAGAATTTTGAAGCTGTTTTCGAAGCTGGATATACTCGTTTCATTGGTGTAAGTAACTTTGATCGTTGGGAGCTAGAAGAAGCATTAAACTCTACTAGTAAAGCAGAGGTTGTTGTTAATCAAGTACATTATAGTGTGTTGAATAAGAGTATTGAGAGGGATCTTCTCCCATACGCTATCCGTGAAGGTGTAACTATTCAAGCATATACCCCCTTAGAGAAGGGATCTGTGGCGAGACATCCAATCATTAGGGATATAGCTAGGAAGTACGATAAGACCCCAGTACAGATTGCATTGAATTATTTAATATCGCGTCCACGTGTGGTAGCTATTCCCAAGACGGAGAATATTGATCATTTAAAGGAGATAATTAGTTCGATGAATTGGAGACTTAGAGAAGAAGATATAGAAGTTCTTGAGAAAATATAGTATTGAGTAATTTATTGATTATAGGTGTATTTATGGGTAAATGTAGATTTTGTGGTTTAGAATCAATAACGGTTTCTAATCGTATCAGTGCTTGTGTTAATTGCATACGTGAAAATAAAGATGCTCTAATTGAAGTTAAGAATATCCATAGTGATATAAGGTTTAAACTCGGTCTTACACCGGAGACTCCGATTGGGGGGAGTGTAAAATGTAGTGTTTGTGGTAGAGGATGCGTATTATCTAGTGATCAGCGTGGATATTGTAGTATTCGTGTTTATAGGGATGGTAGATTAGCCACAATCACTGGTGATGAAAGAATAGCTATTGGTTTATACTATTACGATCCACATCCAACTAATTGTGTAGCTTTCCCAGTATGCCCAGCTATAACTGGGAGAGGCTACCCTAAATACGCGTTAGAGAGGTATGGTGAACATGGATATTATAATATAGCTGTTTTTATGGGTGGATGTAACCTTGATTGTCTATATTGTCAAAATTGGGAGTATAGATCTATGAGTATAAAAGGTAAACCAACCATATCGATCGATGATCTGGTTAAAGCTGTTAACGAGAAGACTACATGTGTATGTTTCTTTGGAGGGGATCCTGGTCCCTGGAGTACGTTTGTTCTCCAGGCTACACATAAAATGGTTAAAAGAGCTGAGGAGTTGGGGTTAAGGGTTTTTAGAGTTTGTTGGGAGACTAATGGTTTATGGAATCCTATATTGTTTAAGAAAGCTGTTAAATATAGTATTGAAACTGGTGGTATTGTTAAAATTGATTTTAAAGCTTGGAGTCCCGAAGTATATTATGCTTTAACGGGTGCTGAACCTAAACACGTTGGTTTAATTAAAAAGAATATCGAGTACGTTGCTTCTCTATTCAATATACGTAAAGACCCGCCGTTACTGGTTATATCGACTCTCCTAGTACCAGGTTATATTGATGAATATGAGATAGATCATATGACAAAATACATTGCTGATCTTAACCCAGAGATCCCATATGTTTTTCTAGCTTTTCATCCCGACTATGAACTAATCGATCTTCCTAGAACTAGCCATAGACATATGGAGAGAGCAATCGAGATCGCTAGGAGGAATGGGTTAAAAAACGTATATATGGGTAATGCATGGTTGTTAGGTTATGATTATTGAGGGAAAAAGATAGTATTTACTCTAATGTAGCATTTACCGCTGCATAAGCATCTATTACTCCATAACCATATAGCGGATCGTAACCTGGATCATTCATATCTACATCCACAGATGTTATGTGTAGTATCCCTTTAATCGTGTCTCCCGAAGTATCTGTTTCCAGTGGTAGTGGTTGTAGTCCACTCTGATCATTATACCCCTTACTTGTTTTACCATTCCATACAACTATACCTTACTTAATATTAGACACAGAACTAATGATCTTCATCCACACCTATATCTATAATTGCTACCTCAATCTCTGAGTTATTATCATCGTTTAAATCCATGAAATCAGTTACATCGAGTTTACTCCATACATTTAGTGCATTAATATAGTCTACATCCTATGGGATGGTTTGTGATGATTATTCAGAACCAGATTTTACCCTTACCAGGGGTGATTTATAAGCGAATACTTGCCCATCCTCAGACACTTATAGAATACCATGTTCTCTATCTAGACCATAGATCGCGCTGACGAGTATTTTCATCAGAGCCTATTTTGAGAATACCGATTTAATCTATAATAATACTATAGGAACTAAGCTAAAATGAGAGCCGCCGGCGGGATTTGAACCCGCGACCACCGGCTTTCTCGACGGGCCTAGTCCTCTATGTGCTTACAAGGCCGGCGCTCTACCGCTGAGCTACGGCGGCTTCTCTCATTATCTTTTCATAAATTATATTATGGTTTTTAATAGTTTTCTCAAAAACATTATTTTACCTGCCTATAGTTGTTTGAGAATATAATTATTAATTCTTTACTAGTTATTTGTGAAATTGACTCGGAACTATTGTTTATTGATCGGTGTCGATTACTTGTTTGGTTTTAATAGGGAGTTGATCAGCAGAGTTTTCAGGATTAGTTTACCTATGCTTATATCAGAGATAGCTAGTAGTATCTATTCTGTTACCGATATGTATTTTGTTAAGGGGCTTGGTGAAGATGCTCTTGGTGCTGTTGGTATTGGTAGTTATTTCTTCTGGTTATTCACTGTTATTCTCTCAATGTTTAATGGTGGATTAATGGTTTATATTGCACAAGCATATGGTGCTAGAGAATTAGATAAAGCCAGACGTGGTCTTGGAGAAACCCTCGTTTACGGAGCGATCGCCTCCATCCTAATAGGTGTGATCGGTTATATTATTGGTTATCAGGTATTGGTATTAATTAGAGGACAAGAAGATCTAACAGCTACGCTAGCCTACAAGTATTTTAGGATCAGATCGCTTGGCTTACCATTAACGCTGATCTCCTGGAGTCTTAGCACTAGTTTAGTAGCTATTGGTGAGACTAGAAAGTCTATGTATGCTAATATTACTGGTATAGCGTTCAATATTGTCCTAGATCCACTGCTCATATATGGATACGACTACTTCCCAGCACTAGGTGTTGAGGGTGCTGCTTTAGCAACTATTTTATCGAATGTGATCACATTACTCATTGCATATTATTATTTAACATTACACGATCTAAAGCCCTGTCTATGTTTTAATATATTAATACTTAAGAACATACTTAGCTTAGGGATACCAATTGCTGTTGAGAGAGCTATTTTTAGTTTAGGCAATAACTTGTATATGGGAGTTATCTCTAGATGTGGGAAAGCAGCTATAAATGCACATACGATCGGTGTTAGAGTTGAAAGCTTCATATACATGCCGGGGTTTGCGTTTTCAATAGCGGGGTCAGCACTTGTTGGCCAGAGTATTGGTGCTGAAAAAATAGATAATGCAAAAGCTATCGGTTTAGAAGCTATTAAGGCTGCACTAGTTTTTATGACTATAATTGGTTTAGTAACTGCATTATCTTCCTACTATATTACAGCACCATTTATTCCAGAGGGTGAGTTGAGTGAAGAAATACATGCTCTAGCATCTATTTATTTGATACTAGCTGGTTTAAGTGAACCGGGTTTAGCTCTTGCAATGGCTTCTGCCGGTGCTATACGTGGTGCTGGTAATACTCGTCTACCCGTAATAGTTAATGCTTTTAGTCTATACCTCTTAAGAATACTACCATCAATAATACTAGTACAGTATATAGGCGTGATCGGGGCTTGGATAGCGATGTTTATAGACGTATATGTTCGTGGAATAATATTGTTCACTATATACATTAAGAGATTCCATAGAATAGCCCGTAAAGTTGTTTAGCCCCGTTCTCTAAATTAAAACATTGGATGAGGAAGTTACGCACTCGAAGAGTATAAAGCGATGATCGAAGCCCACCCAACCGATTAATAGGTGATGATTATTGGTCTTTAAAGACCCTTAAAGGGATGATTGAGGGAACGAATGCTGATAATACAGTTGATTTCAATGAATAGAATGCATTCTCCTAATTATTAACCGCCAGATACTGGAGGTAAAAATACTATTTCATCTCTATCGCTTAGTTTTTGTTTAGGCTCAGCTTTCACTCCATTAACGAGTATGATCATCGGATTTTCTCTATCAAAAACTTTATCTATGAATTTCTTAAGACTAGGTCTAAGCTCTTTTATCTTCTCAACTAGATACTCGAGTGTAACATTATCTTCTAATTCAAGTTCTTCCTGATCTATACCAGTTTTATCGCGTAACCACATCAAGTATTTTACTTTAACTTTCAATCCTAACCACGCCTTCATGTTTCTCAAGCAGTTCACAGAAGATCCTAGGTATATCTTCTCTAATATCAATAACTATTACTTCATTAACACCACATTCTTCAATACACTTTAGACAATCAATAATAGCTTTAACCATAACTTCAACAGCTACCAGGGGTTCAAGACCACCAACACCAGTACCCATTCCAGGTATAGCTATTTTCTTAATACTTTTTTCACAAGCTTTCGATAATGCTGCATATGTAGCTTTATACACGTGATCAGGGCTCGTTGGTCCACCCGGTTCCTTCATTGTTGGAGCATGTATTATGTATTTTGCTTTAAGTGAACCAGCGGATGTAACAACAGCTTCACCCACTGGTACCGGTGCATATTTGCGTGCTTCATCCTCTATAGATTTACCACCACGACGTTTTAAAACACCAGCCAACCCACCACCCATTAACATATAGCTATTAGCTGGATTAACTATCGCATCTACATCTATACTCGTAATATCCCCAACTATACCGGTCAAAACAATATTACATACAGAGTACTTACATATAGTCTTAAGCTCCATCTACACAAACCCCCTACAAGACCCAATTATCCAGCTATTAATATAACAAAAATATAGTATCACTTTATATGTTGCTATTAAGATTAGATAAGCCTACCAGTAACACTCTTTGCAGCTATAGACTCTATTCTCACATCAACTATTTTTCTAAGCTTAACATCTCCTCTAATTTTAACCGTAATCGGATAACTACCCGGTAATCTAGCAATTGTGAATTCACCAATTTTTTTCTCGGTAAACAAGTAGCGTAGTATAGTGTTTCGTGGCACGATTCTAGATAACATATACTTATCGAAAAACACCATTACATACCTACGATAGCTCCTATAGATAGCCTCATGTCTCCTTAAAAGCTTCTTAACAAGATCACGTCTAATCCAAAGCGATGTATTTTCAAGAACTGAGACCTTCCTAATATTAACCCTTCTAACAAACAATCCTTCATCTTTAATCTTCTCTAAATACTCAATATTCCTTCTAAAAGTTTCGCGTGTCTCACCAGGTAATCCATGCAATAAATTTATCCCTGGAAGAAGATGGGGTAAACCATTCCATCCACGAATAGAACCGTATCTATTTATGATCCTTATAGCTTTTAGAGCTTCATCCGGATATACTTTTAAATTATTCTCCCGTACAACTCTTTCATCGAAACTCTCAACACCAAGAGCAGCTACATCACCTGGACTATGATATTTTATGATGATCTTTAAAGCTTCAATAGCCTCCTTCTCATTATGAACAATAGTACCTGGATTAACATTATCAATATGTATGATCCGTAGCCCTGGAGCATTATTCCTGATACCATAGAATAGTCTTTCTAAAACCTTAGGTTCCGGTCGAGGAAACTCACGGAAACCAATTTCACGTGAACCATAAACTAGTATATCTGGTTGTCTACCTAAACGTATATGTCTAGCACCAAACCTATATAGATACTCTACCTCCTTAACAATACTCTCCGGGCCCCTCATCAAAGGCTTACCATATCTAGGTTCAATACAAAAACTACAACCACCAACAATCCACCTTGGACAACCACGAAAAGTCTCAATCTCAACAATTAGGTTCCAACCATAGTTAGGATGCTGCTCTATGATTTTTGCTCCATAGATAAAAGCTTTATCCGCTAATGAATAATCTTCTCTAACTCTCCAAGACTCAGTCTTCTCCGGCCCATATTTCATTAATTCATAGAAATATAGCTCAGGATCACCATAAACTATTTCATCAAACAATTTCTTTAAAACAGATCTATCAATTGCAATTGAACCCCCACCTAAACCGTATCCAAAATGAGCAGCTGGTCCAACCAATACCTTAAATTTATCCCGTAATAGATAGACTAAGTACTCTAACTCTCTATACTCAACTGGTTTACCACCGATATATTTACCGGGAACCTCTGCACCAACAATAAATACTATTAGATCACTATTACTAGAGTCTTCTAGAAAACTAGAGTATGAAACACGAACTTGATCTATAGTCCAATACTTAATCTCTATGGATTTATCAACACACCATATACTACCAGCTACTAGTCTAGGATAAACACCTATGTAAGGAGGAACACCTAAACCGGATGGTTCATCAGTATATCCATCGAGAATAACTATTTTTGAAAACATGTTAAAGAACCCTTATGTTCTAGGAAACCATTATGTGATAAATGGTTAAGAGGAGAAAAAAGATTATTTTTTCTTCTTAGTAATTGTTTCTTCGCCTGCTTCACGCCAAGCTAGTCTAGCGTAGTGGAAAGCTATTGGTATTAATACTATTGCGAAAGCTATGCTTAACCCTGTAGCTAGTGTTGATATTACTACTAATACTCCCTGAAACTGTGAGAATATACCACTAACG
>NJDP01000119.1 GCA_002254665.1 Desulfurococcales archaeon ex4484_58
ATGATACATTGAGTGATTTGGCTAAGAGGAGAGGATTATATTGGTTATCGTATGAGATTTATGGTGGTGTTGCTGGTCTATATGATTTCGGACCCATTGGTGTATTAATTAAGAGAAATATAATGAATGAATGGCTTCACCAGCTAGTATATAGTTCTGATCTAGTTGTTGAGATAGAGACCCCAATCATAACTCCTAGAATAGTTTTAAAAGCAAGCGGACATGAGGATCACTTCACAGATCCTATAACAGAGTGTAAGAGTTGTGGTAGAGTATATAGGGCTGATCATTTAATCGAAGAACAAACTGGTATTAAAGCTGAAGGATTAACGATGAAACAGTTATGGAGTATAATAAGAGAGAAAAACATTAAATGCCCAGAGTGTGGAGGGGAATTAACTAAACCTCAACCAGCACTTCTACTCTTTAAGACAGAGATAGGGCCTTACAAGGGATCACTAGGATACATCCGGCCCGAGACTGCACAGGGTATGTTTGTATCTTTTAAACAAGTATTGAATGTAGCACGAAATAGATTACCACTAGGAATAGCTCAGATAGGGAAAGTTGGCCGTAATGAGATCTCGCCTAGACAAGGATTAATGAGATTACGTGAATTCACTATTATGGAGTTCGAGTTTTTCTTCGATCCGGAACGATCCATGGAGGAAGTTGAAGAGATACTTGACGACGAGACAGCCAATGAAACACTATATATTCTTAGAGGAGAGGAGAAAGAGAAGGGAATCGAAAAAGCATCTCCATATAAGACAATAGAATTGATTAGAGAAAAGATCGTTAAAAATCCCTGGATGGCTTATTGGATGGCTCGAGGAAACATATTTTTAAAAAACATTGGAATCCCTGAGGATAAAATAAGATTTGAAGAAAAGCTTCCATGGGAAAAAGCTCATTACTCTGAGCAGACGTTTGATCAACAGGTTTGGACCCGGAAATTCGGTTGGATCGAGGTAGCTGGTTATAGTTATAGGACAACATATGATCTAGATAGACACATGGAATTTTCGGGGGCTGATCTAACCTTCTTTAAGAAATACGAAAAACCAGTAGAAAAAGAAGTTGTAAAAGTTTCTCCAAATCCACACATTATACGTAATATTGTGGGTAAAGATATTGGTCTTGTTATGAAAGCTTTAAAAGAAATGGATAAAGATGAAATCCTAGCTAATCTAGAAGAGAAGGGATATATTGAAATCCATGGATACAAACTTAAGAGTAATGCATTCATCATTAGGAGAGAAAAACAGAAGATCCATGGAGAAAAGATCATACCCCACGTAGTTGAGCCCTCGTTTGGGTTAGAGAGGATCTTCTACGCTGTTCTTGAAAACAATTTAGAGGTTATAGATGATAGATTAGTTCTTAAACTACCTCCAAGACTTGCTCCGTACCAAGTAGCTGTTTTCCCATTAGTATCTGGTAGTAAAGCTGAACATAAGAAGATAACTAGGATCGCTAGGGAGATATATAGGTTATTGATCAAAAATAGGATTAGAGCTATATACGATGAAGAAGGAAGTATTGGAAGAAGATATGCTAGAGTAGACGAGATAGGAGTTCCATATGCTATAACAGTCGACTACCAGACACTAGAAGATTCAACAGTAACAATACGTTTTAGAGATACACGCGAACAGATAAGAGTTCATTTAGACGAACTATATGATAAGTTACTTGAACTACTAGGTCTTAAGCATAGTTTTAAAATAAATATAAACCAATTATAAACTATAATTATTAATCGAATAGCGAAAAATAAGAGGTTTAACTATGTTTAAGGAAAACACCGGGGAAAAGAAAGAATCAAGAAATGAAGTTAAAGAAGCTAAAAAAGTAGATGTCAGTAAATTGGTTTCCATAATACCTCCACCATCTGAGCTTCGTAGAAAAGAAACTAGGATCACGGAGAAACGTATAAGGATTAGATACGATGAATCTCTAGCTGAAAATACAGCCAAGATTTCTAAGAAATTAGCTGAAACTATAGGGGTTAAAGAGGATGACCAAATAGAAATAGTTGTTGCTGGTAAGAAGAAGTTTATATTCAAAGCAACTATATCTGGTGATGTCGAAGAAAACCAGGTTTATTGTTATCCAGAAGAACTACGAGAGAAAGGGGTGGCTGATAATAGTATTGCAACTATTCGAAAACATAGAGGTTGAAAGTCTTGGCAGACTTGAACATGATCCTTTCAAATATAAGGGATCTCGTGGATGAGTATGAGAAGTTAATAACTAGACTCAAGTATATCAAGGAATCTAGTAGAATTGATCCAGATAAAGTTGATACATTAATACCTAGGCTCAATAGAATTTATAATAAAACAGTAAATAATTTAAGAGAATTCAAAAATACTGATCTGAATATCAATAATGACTACATAAAATATTTAAAAACATATTATAACTACTTAATTATGATAAGTATCCCCTATACAATCGATCTACTTGAAGAAATCTATAAGATACTAGCAAATAGTTCTTCATTTAACAATAGAAGTAAAGATATTATCATGTATATTGAGAAATTCCGTGGAATCATTAACAGCTAATGATCCTTAGAAACCTACCCCAAATATTTCTAACATCTACATCGTATATCTTAACCAATGCTTTACATCCACTATATTTTGGATTATCTAATCCTTTAACATAAACTACTGGACCGTGATTAACAGGATATCCATAATATTTTCCATTACTATACACTAAAAACACCTCTAATTCCTTTTTAACAAATGATCTTTTATTTTCTAAATTTACCCTATTAACCACTCTCTTTAATTTAGTTACTAGTTTCTCACGACTCTTCACATCATACTCTATATTCTCGAACGCTGTTCCGGGAAGTTTAACGTATTTATATAGCGTAATCTTCTCGACTCCCATGGCCCCTAGTTTTTTCACTACATTAATTGTATCAATATATACTTCTTTAGACATGAATGGGAATCCATAGATCAAGTAAATATATGGTCTTAGACCATATCTTTTAAATAAACTAACAGCTTTAAATACATGTTGGGGCCCAATCGGTTTGCCTAAATATTTCTCATTAAATGAAAAACTACCAGTCTCTAACCCTATATGTACAGTTGTTCCACGTAGATATTTAGCGAGAACCTTAACTACATCCTCATTTACAAGACAAGCTTTTACATTCTCGATCATGATCTTGACAACCCCCTTCTTTACCTCTGGTATGTCATGAATTGAGGACAATAATTGGTTGATCGCTTCAATATTAGGGGGCGGATGACAAGGGTTTGTTAAAGGTTTAGGTTTTATGATCCAGTCTCTACCATAATCTAGGAAATCTGGTGCACTTAATACTATTCTCTTAGCACCATTTTCTATCAGATCCTTTATTTCTTCAACTATACTATCCACGCTACGAGAGCGGGCTGGCCCGAACAAGTATGGTACACTACAGAACCCACATCCCGGTGGGATATTAACTGGGCAGATAAGTCTCTTCTCTAGATCATCATTTTTACACATTAAACAATCTATACAGTTTAGATTACCATATTTAATCCGTGGTCTTTGGTAATTGCTACATCCACGAAGTACTTCTACATAATATCTATTAACTTTATAATTTGGATAGGATTCACTGATATTAGTCCATGGTTTATTCTTTGATAATAGATTAGCAGGTGTATGTGTAGGAGGGGACTTTACTACTTCATATTTTTTCTCAACAAAGTCCTCTAGATATTCAAGTATTTTGGTCAGAGGTATTTCCGCTTCTCCTAGAATCACATAGTCTATTCTCGGATAGTTTTTTAATAAATATTCATATTCAACGCTAATCGGCCCCCCAACTATAACTATACCCTTGTATCCACTATGTTCTAGTATCGAAAGTAGATTTTCTAATGCACCTTTATCACTACTCATGGCAGAAATTAAGATGAAATCGTATTTGTTAAATCTAAAACTAGTATTAGATACTAGTTCATAAGCTTTTAACTCTACATGAAAACTATGATTAGCTATAAGACCAGCAACTACACGTGGACCAGCACCCACTACATCAAACGTACTATACCGTTTACCCTTAGCTCTAGCTAGCGCATCGATTACTAGGAATCTCGTTATTGGCGCACCTCCAACCAATACATATTAATAAACCCCAAGATAATGTTTAGTTCATATTAGATGTAGAGAAAAAGATGATGTGATAAATGATGTGTGGATACTCGAATGAATCGATTGCTGAAATGAATATACATGAAAACCTCGTAAACTTAGCACGTATGGCTGGTGACGTACTTAGAGTGTTCGTGGATATAGTAAATAGTATGCCCGGTGAAGTAGATCCTAGTAAAATATATGGTAAAATAATAGAGCCTAAATCGAGGATTGAAGAAAATAAGCTATTGTTTATGGAATATCTTGCTCGATTAGGAGACGCTATATCCTATAAACAAAACTATGCATCAATAGCATTAGGTCTTGAACGTTTAACACAGTTACTTGACGGTGCATCATATAGATTAACGTTATTGAAACAAAAGAAATACAGTATCGACGATGAAATCTGCGATTTTATTAAACAATTCACAGGGATTATTGAAGAACAATATAGGAACTTGCTAGAGGGGTTAAAGAAGCTACGAAGCGATCCAAAAAAGACCTTAATGAATGTAAATGAGATCACGAAGTTAGAGAATAGAGCTGATGAAGTCTATAGAAATGCTACATTCACCCTCTACACTAAATTATCAGAACAAATAATTCCATTAATGGTTTTAAAAGACGCTATAGATTTTATAGAGAATGCTTCTGATCTCTTAAAATCTGTGGGTGAGGAACTACGATATCTAGCACTCCACAAAGTAGCGTTAACTTAGATGAAAAAAACGACTGTATAGGTTTTCTACTATACAATCGAGTAATAATACCTAGTTATGAATGTGCTAATAATATTTATTGGAATGGATACTATGGTTCTTTTCTTGGAGTACAGAAACCTAAGGAAAAGAATATACAAGCACCACTAGAACTCTCCCTGATCGAGTCGCTTTATCTCCTAGAGAAGGGAGAAATAAAGGTTAAATATAGAGATAGAGAGATCACTTGGAATGAGTTGTATGAGAGAGGATTGAAGGTAATAGAAGAATTCAAGGAACTCTATCTCGTATATAGAGATTTAAGAGAAAGAGGATTTGTTGTACGTAGAGGATTAAAGTTTGGATGTGATTATCTAGTATACAGATTTGGGCCCGGAATAGATCATGCACCTTTTGGTGTAGAGGTTTTAAGAGAAGAGGAAAGTTATGATCCAATAACGATTGTTAGAATGGGGAGACTATTACATTCAGTTAGGAAGAAACTTATCCTAGCGATAGTTAATGGTGAAAAGATAAAGTATATATTATTGACTTGGTGGAAACCATAGAATATGTAGTCAGATAACTTATATTAGAGACTTTTACAATTAAATTAGTGGAATGTGACAACGAGGAGTATAGGAGGAAAAAGAAGAAAAGATGGGTTACCCTTCAATATTGAGAGGTGTAGTTGATTGAATAAAAAGTTCTCTCCTAATCCTCGTAAACCCAATGATCCACCATATACTAGAACAAGGCCATATAGTAAACCCGGGTTTAAACCTCGAAAAAAGCTTAGTCCTATGCCTATAGGCGAGAAATGTACATCTCTATGTCCATTATTTAGATGTACACGCGGTGCATTGGTGATAATCAACAGATCATATAGAGGTAGATTAATTAAAGAGCCTCATTGTCGATTAACTGGCGAGAAATGCGTTGGTTTTGAATGTAAGTATGCTAGCTGTAGGATCAACGCATTATTACCGGATGGTAGATGTTCGAAGGCTTTAGAGAAGAAGATGAAAAGTATGAGTGATGAAGAATTATTCAAAGAAATGCAGGAAATAGAAGATTATGATGCAGAAGATTTTGCTCATAGTAGTAGAATCTAGGATTTTCAAGTCCTCCACCTTCTATAGAGATCATGTTTAATACCTAGAACGTCAAAGACTTTACCAACTATGAAATTTATAAGATCATCTATGTTTTTAGGTTTTATATAGAAAGCTGGAGAAGCAGGCATAATCACTGCACCATTCCTAGATAATTTATAAAGATTCAATAGATCTTGTGCTGATAAAGGTGTTTCTCTAAATACAACCACTAATCTACCCTTAACTCTCAATATAGATGCCGCTACCCTCAATAATAGATTATCCTGTATACCATTAGCTAGTTTAGCTATAGTATTTAAACTAGCTGGTATAATAATCATATCATAACCTATAAGATTACTACTACTAGCTAGTGGTGATAACCAGTCATTCTCGCGGTATACATTATCTATACATTTAATACTCGACAGTTCATTCAGCAGATCTAAGTTATTCTCGTAAAGAGCAACCTTTATCGCTTGATCAGATACTATAACATCTAATACACTATAATACTTACCTATAATCTCACAATTCCTCAATAAACGTAAACCATATATAATCCCACTAGAACCAGTTAAACCAACCACTAACTTATTATTCAAGAGGATCAGCCCTGCGCGGGTACATCATCTAATCAGCCCTTTCGAGCTTCACCATCTCCAAACTATAAAGTATTCTTAAACAATACTTTAAATGAAACTATTCATGTTTGGAGGGTATATCTTGTACCCCATAGGTGTTCATCAGAAAATATTAAATAGGATTGTATGGGTTTTAAGAGAGAAAGGTATATGGGTTGAGAGGCACTCGTATAGTTTTAGGATCATGTATAGAGAGAGAATAGTAGGTAGTCTTCATTTATATCCGGGATATAATTTAATTGTATTGAAACTCTATAGCGGCGAACTCGGAACTTCAAAAAAGTTAGCCAGGATCATAAACGGGGTATTAAATAATTTCTTACCAAACTATAGTATTGAAATATATATAGAAAACGAGAAGACTTCTTTATAGATTTATTATGAGGATATAACGATATTAATGAATAAACTATATTATTTTAAATGGTATGAAACATGGAGATTGAGAGATTAAGTACTGGTGTTAAAGGGT